>NZ_KQ961757.1:0-57783 GCF_001563605.1 Corynebacterium sp. CMW7794 | reverse complement strand
CATATTTTCCTGTGGACAACCTGCGCCGGTTGCCAAATGCAGTGGGCAAAATCGGCCCAGTTATCCACAGAAACTAACGCTTCTCACGAGCATCTCAGTTTTACCGGCGCGTTCACGCCGGTCAGCGGCGTGCGCTCGCGGCCACGCAGCGCACGCCCAACGGCGTGAGCGTCACGCGCCACTTGGGCTCGTCGGCGTAGAGCCCAATCCGATTAACATGCACGAGCCCGGCGGAATCAAGCTCGCGGAGGGAAGGGGCGGCATCGGAAAGCGGGGTGCCGGTGACGCGACTCAAGGCCTTGGCGGAAATCTCCCCGCCGTCCACCGCGCCGATGCCGTGCAGCCCGGCGAGGAGCACATGGTGGCGGTCGACGAGCTCGAGGAGCTCGGGAGTCACGCCCTCCAAGCTGTGCGACAGCCGCCGAACCCGGCGCGCCCCAATGCGCTGGAGCCAGCGGACTTGAAGGTGTGCGCCCCACGCGAGGCCGAGTGTGGCGTAGAGGCCAGCGCCGGCGGAGACGAGGAGGAGGGGCGGTTCGAGCTCGAGGTGGGGCAGGGTGGGCTCAATGAGTCCGTAGAGCGGGCCGATGGGGATGAGTGGCGCGATCCAGGAGTACTTGTACCAGAACGAGTAGTCTTCATCGCGAAATTCCGTGAATTGCGGTGCGACCATGGGGTAGCGGCGGATAATCCACACGGCACCGGCGACGGCGAGGACAAGCCCAAGGACGAGCAGTGGAATGGAGTGTAGCGAGAGCGCGCCGAAGGCCACGCCAGCAGGGATGGTGGGCACGAGCCATGTCGCGAAAGAAGGCAGATTACGGCTGCGGTAATAGTCAACCTCGTGGGGCTGGAAACGCTCTAACTCCTCACTCATGGTGAAGGAGGTTATCACCTAGTCGGCGGTGGACCCAGGCCATCCCGGGTACTCGGGCGGCACGCCGTCGAAGGCGGGGCAAAGCGCCTGGAAGGAGCACCAGCCGCACAGCTTGGAGGTCTTGGGCCGGAAGTCGCCGGACTTGCCGTCGCCTTCGATCTTGGCCCACAACTCGCCCAGATCACGCTCGAAGTACTCGAGCTCCTCGCGATGGGGAGCGAGGAACATCGAGTCGAGCACCTTGAGATACATCAGGCGCAGCTGAGAGGGAATGGTGTCAAAAAGACGCCAGTAGACGAGCGCGTAAAAGCGCATCTGGAACTGCGCGTCTTGTGACCACTGAGGCTTGGGCTTTTTGCCCGTCTTGTAGTCGACGACGCGGACCTCGCCCGTGGGCGCGACGTCCACGCGGTCGATGAATCCGCGCACGGGCACGCCGTTAGGCAGGACTGTGTCGACATACATCTCGCATTCGTGGGCGTCGAAGCCCTGTGGGTTTTCCATCTGGAAGTAGCCGCGCAGGAGCGTCCACGCCTCGTTGAGGAAGCGGGAGGTCTCACCCTCGGGTACGACCTCGGCCACCGCAGGGTCTTCGCACATTTTCTCCCACTCCGGCTTTATCCGCGCGACGGCCGCTTCAAACGTGCGCTCCTCACGCGGGGCCTGGTGAGTGTGCTCGAGCACCGCGTGGACGAGCGTGCCTTTGACCTGTGCCTCGGTCTTGGGCTCCGGCAGGCGGTCGATGGCGCGGAAGCGGTAGAGCAGCGGGCACTGCTTGTAGTCGCTCGCGCGCGAGGGGGACAGGGCCAGGGGGCGGGGTGTCGAAGAAGTCATGGTGGATCTCTACTCTAATGCGCTGCCAAACGTGGCAAGCTAGAGGGCATGAGTTACGCAGAGGATTTTATTGATTTCATTGCCGCCTCGCCGTCGAGCTACCACGCCGCCCACGAGGTCGCGCGCCAGCTCGTCGAGGCAGGCTTTACCCAACAGGACGAGGCCGCCGAGTGGTCCGCCGCACCCGGCGGGCACTTCCTCATCCGGGGCGGCGCCGTGATGGCGTGGTTCGTCCCGTCCCATGCCTCCCAAGACAGCGCCTTCAAAATCGTCGGATCCCACACCGACTCGCCGGGCCTGGCGCTCAAGCCCACCCCGGACTTCCAGAACGCCGGTTGGTCCCAGGTCGCCGTGGAGGTCTACGGCGGCGCGCTACTGCACACCTGGTTCGACCGCGAGCTCACCGCCGCGGGCCAGGTCGTCACCAAGGACGGGACGCAGCACCTCGTCACCACCGGCCCGGTCCTGCGCCTGCCCTCGCTGGCCATCCACCTCTACCGCTCCGACGAGTTCAAGCCGGACCGCCAGGCCCACATGCAGCCGGTGCTCACAACGGCTGAGGGGTCCATCCTCGACGTCGTCGCTGCCCAGGCGGGCATCCAGCGCGAGGATATCGCCGCGTTCAACCTCATTACTGCCGATGCCGCCCGCGGCGCCGTCTTCGGTCCCCGCAACGAGTTCATCGCTGCAGGCCGCATGGATAACTTGAGCTCGGTTTACGCCTCGCTCGTCGCGCTGCTGAACGCCGCGACGTCCTATGACGGCACCGACGTGCTCGTCATGGCCGCCTTCGACCACGAGGAGGTTGGCTCGTCGTCGCGCTTCGGTGCGGCGGGCCCCATCCTCGCCGACGTCCTCGACCGCACGGGCCGCGCTTTAGGGGCAGATGAGGAGGTGCTCCACCAGATGTACGCGCGTTCCTCGTGCGTGTCTGCCGATGCCGCCCACTCCGTCCACCCCAACTACGCGGGCAAGCATGACCCGGGCCACCATCCCATCATCGGCGGCGGCCCCGTGACCAAGGTCAACGGCAACCAGCGCTATGCTTCCGATGCCACCACGGTCGCCTTGTGGGAGTCCGCCTGCGCCCGGGCCGGGGTTCCGGTCCAGCGGTTTGTGGGCAATAACGATGTGCCGTGCGGCTCGACCATTGGCCCGATCACGGCGACGCGCCTGGGCATCGACACCGTGGACGTGGGCGTGCCCATGCTGTCCATGCACTCGGCGCGCGAGATGGTCGGCGTCGACGACCAAGTGTGGCTCTCCCAGGGCCTTGAGGCATACTGGGTAGGTTAGTTTCACCCATCTCGAGGAGAGAACCGCCCATGCCTTATTCCGGCCCGTTCCACTACGGCGACCGCGTCCAGCTCACGGACGCCAAGCGCCGCCACTACACCCAGGTCCTGGAAGAGGGCGGGGAGTTCCACTCGCACAAGGGCCTTATCAAGCACTCCGACATCGTCGGATTGGACGAAGGTTCCGTGGTCCGTTCCACGCTGGGCTCGGACTTCCTGCTCTTCCGCCACCTCCTCGTCGACCACGTGCTGTCCATGCCCCGCGGCGCGGCCGTCATCTACCCGAAGGACGCGGCGCAGATCCTCGTCGAGGGCGACATCTTTATGGGCGCCCGCGTCTTCGAGGCTGGCGCTGGCTCCGGCGCGCTGTCGATGTCGCTGCTGCGTGCCGTAGGTCCTGAGGGCCACGTCTACTCCTACGAGATTCGCGAAGACCACCTCGAGTTCGCCGTGAACAACGTGCAGGAATACTTCGGCGAGCAGCCCGAATGGTGGACCCCGCGCTTGGGCGACCTCGGCGACGTGAAGGTCGAAGACTTGGGCGGCCCCGTCGACCGCGTCATCCTCGACATGGTCGAGCCGTGGCACTACCTGGACACCGTGCGCGACATCCTCATCCCGGGCGGCGTGTTCATGACCTACGTGGCGACGGTGCCGCAGCTCATGAACGTCATGGAGGGCATCCGCGAGCTCAAGTGCTTCACCGAGCCGAAGGCGTGGGAGTCCCTCGTGCGCGAGTGGAAGGTCGAGGGCCTGGCCACCCGCCCGGAGCACCGCATGAACGCACACACTGCGTTCCTCGTGTGGACCCGCCGCCTGGCCGACGGCGTCACGCCGCCGCGCCCGCAGCGCCGCGCCCGCAAGTAGTCCGGCACGCCGGACGACGCAGAACCCGTAGAACCGCCGCCTGGTCTGCGGGTTTCGCGATCCTGGGCCGCCGGTCCGCCACGATAGGGGTGCCTTACCAGGGTGACGCAGCCGCGCGCTAGGGTGGAGATATGAATGACGCCACTTCCTCGCATCAGAGTAGACACGTCAGAGAGGCACGCACGGCGACCAACCTGCGCGAGTCCGCCGAGCTTAAGCGCCACATCGAGCAGTTATCCACCCGCAACACCAAACTCGCGGGCCTGCTCCACGAGGCCCGCACGAAACTGGGCGAGCTCGCCGCGGACTTGAACGCGCTGGCCGAGCCCGCTTCCACGTACGGCACGTTCCTGCGTTATTCCAGCGCACCGCGTGGCGAGGACGGCCGCCAGGACGCCGAGGTCTACACCAACGGCCGGCGGATGCGTCTTAAGGTCGCGCCCCAGGTCGAGCCGGGCAGCCTCCAGCCGGGGGAGTCCGTACGCCTGGGCGACGGCTTCATCGTCGTGGAAGCTTGCGGCATCGAGCCGACGGGCACGCTCGTGAGCCTCGTCGAGGTCCTCGACACCGAGCACGCTGTCATCGCCACCCCCTCGGGCGACGAGCACGTCGTGCTGCTTGCCCAGCCACTGCGCGGCGCCGCCCGCGCCGGGGACAACGTCCTCGTGGATCTCAAGGCTGGCGTCGCGTTCCAGGCCATTGAGAAAACCGAGGTCTCCCAGCTCTCGCTGGAGGAAGTCCCGGACGTCCACTTCGAGGACATCGGCGGCCTTGACGCCCAGATTTCCCAGATCCGTGACGCCGTCGAGCTGCCTTTCCTCCACCCGGACCTCTACCGCGAGTTCGACCTCCACCCGCCCAAGGGCGTGCTGCTTTACGGCCCGCCGGGCTGCGGTAAAACGCTCATCGCAAAGGCTGTCGCGAATTCGCTCTCGGCGTCGCTCGGCGCGTCCGCTCCGAGTTATTTCATTAACGTCAAGGGCCCCGAGCTGCTCAACAAGTATGTGGGCGAGACCGAGCGCCGCATTCGCCTCATCTTCGAGCGCGCCCGCGAGCTCGCCAGCGGGGGCGACCGCCCGGTCATCGTCTTCTTCGACGAGATGGAGTCCATCTTCCGCACCCGCGGCACGGGCGTGTCCTCGGACATGGAGACCACCGTCGTCCCGCAGCTGCTCACGGAGCTCGACGGCGTGGAAGACCTGCGCAACGTCATCGTCATCGGCGCGACCAATCGCGAAGAGCTCATTGATCCGGCGATCATGCGCCCGGGCCGTCTCGACATCAAGATTCGCGTCAGCCGCCCGACGCGGCAGGGCGCCCGCGAGATCTTCGCGCGCCACTTCCCGGACACCGTGCCGCATGCCCAGCCCGTGGACGATCTCATCGACGCCGCGGTGGGAGAGCTCTACGCCGACCGTCCCTTCGTCGCCCTGCACTTCGTGGGCGTCGACGAGCCGGGCGTGCTGCACTACCGCGACTTCGTCTCTGGCGCGATGATCGCCAATATCATTTCGCGCGCGAAGAAGCTCGCCATCAAGGAGGCCCTCGGCGCTGGCACGCCCGCCGCCATGTCCAGCGCGCACTTGCACCAGGCCATCGCCGCCGAGCAGGCCGAAAGCGAGCACCTGCCCACCTCCACGAACCCGGACGAGTGGGCGCGCATCGCGGGCAACGGCTCGCGCAGCGGCCGGTCCATTGAACGCGTCGAACTACTCGGATTCAGGAGCCCGACATGGCACAGCAACTAGAGAGCACGCGCGTCCCGCGTTTTATGGGCACGGAGACCGAATACGGCATCTCGTGCCCCACGAACCCGGCGCTGTCACCCATCGTCACCTCAACGCACGCCGTCGTCGCCTACGGCGCGCTGCACACCACCGCGCGCTCGCGCTGGGATTTTGCCGAGGAACACCCGCTGCGCGATCAGCGCGGCTTTGATCTCAAGCGCTACCAGACCGTGCCCGTGGTCGATCCCAACGCCATCGGCGTCGCCAACGTCGTGCCCAGCAATGGCGCACGTTTTTACGTCGACCACGCTCACCCAGAGTATTCCTCGCCGGAATGCCTCGGCGCGTGGGACGCGATGGTCTACGACGCGGCTGGAGACGTGCTTGCGCGGCGCGCTCTGGCCGGAGTGGCCGAGCTCTACGAGGAAAACAACTCCATCCTCCAGGGCCACGAGCCCTGCCCGCCGCTGCGCTTCTACAAGAACAACGTCGACGGCAAGGGCGCCTCGTACGGCGCGCACGAGAACTACCTCTATAACCGGGACACCGACTTTGACCGGCTCGCGCACGCACTCATCCCATTTTTCGTCGCGCGCCAGGTGCTCACCGGCGCCGGCCGCGTGGGCCTAGGCCACGATGGCGACAGGCCGGGTTTCCAGATTTCCCAGCGCGCGGACTACATCGAGCAAGAGATTTCGCTGGAGACGACGCTCAACCGCGGCATCATCAACACCCGCGACGAGCCCCACGCCGAGGCCGGCCGCTTCGGCCGCCTCCACGTCATCATTGGCGACGCGAACTGCTCGCAGACCTCGGCGCTGCTCAAGCTCGGCACGACCTCGCTCGTCCTCGACGCCATCGAGGACGGCGTGGACTTTTCCGACCTTCAGCTTGCCGATGCCGTCTCCGAGGTCGCCGCAGTCTCCCACGACGTCTCCTTGACGCACCGTCTCGTGCTGGGGGATGGCCGCGAACTCACGGCGCTGGAGCTGCTGGGGGAGTACCGCGCCCGCATCACCCCGCGCACCGCGGCGGACGAGAAGGTCATCGCCGCCTGGGACGAGGCAGCGGGCCTACTCGCCGAGGACCCGCTTAAAGCTGCGCACTTGCTCGACTGGGTCGCCAAGTGGCGACTCATCAAGGCCTTCCTCGACCGCGGCATAGACCCGGACAACCCGAAGCTCGCGGCCATCGACATCCAGTACGCGGATATCGACCCGGCGAAGTCGCTCTACCACGCGCTCGTGCGCAAAGGCCAGATGCGCACGCTCGTCACCGACGCCGAACTCGAGCGCGCCTCGGTGACCCCTCCGCGCGAGACTCGCGCCTACTTCCGGGGTCGCGTCACCGAGAAGTTCGGTGACGCCGTCGTCGCGGCCAGCTGGCAAAACGTCACGCTGCGCGCGAAGGACAGCTACGCCCTGTTCCACCTCGACGAGGTCGACGCCGCGACGGGACCTGACATCATCGCGGCCCTCGAGGACACACCCGCCGGCGATGTCCACGCCCTTCTGGGGGCGCTCGCCAAGGCTGGCCTCAACCCCGAGTATCGTCATCTATAACCCAACCTCAAGGAGAAATCATGGCTGACAAGCAATCCCAGATCTCTGGCGGCGGTGCCGGCGAGGACGACGCCCTGGAGGGGGCATCGGCAAGCCAGGCGCAGATTAATACGGCAGGCACGGACGACTTGCTCGACGAGATCGACGGCCTGCTCGAGTCCAACGCCGAGGAATTCGTGCGCTCCTACGTGCAAAAGGGCGGCCAGTAAGCCTCATGAGCGTGCATTACCGCCGGATTATGGGCGTGGAGACGGAGTACGGCATCACGGCGCGCACACCTGCGGGAAGCCGCCAACTTCACCCGGATGAGATCGCGCGCGAGCTCTTTCGCCCGGTCATCGACGAGTATTCTTCGTCGAACGTCTTCGTGCCCAACGCCTCGCGTCTCTACCTCGACGTGGGCTCGCACCCTGAGGTCGCCACGGCCGAGTGCGACTCGCTGAGCCAGCTGCTCGCCTACGAGCGCGCCGGGGACGTCATGGTCGACCGCCTCGCGCGTCAGGCCGAGGACGCCACCGGCGCGCAGGTCTACCTGTTTAAGAACAACGTGGACTCCGCGGGCAATTCCTACGGCTGCCACGAGAATTACCTCGTGGGCCGCGACCTCGTTCTGCGCGACCTGGGTCGTGCGCTCCTGCCGTTTATGATTACCCGCCAGCTCATCTGCGGCGCCGGGCTTATCCAGCCGGCCAAGGGCGACCAGCCTGCGCAGTTCCTGCTCTCGCAGCGCGCGGACCAGGTCTGGGAGGGCGTGTCCTCCGCGACGACACGTTCGCGGCCGATCATCAATACGCGCGACGAGCCCCACGGCGACTCCGCACGCTTCCGCCGCATGCACGTCATCGTTGGTGACTCGAACATGGCCGAGCCCACGTTCGCGCTGAAAGTCGGCACGACGCTGCTCATGCTTGAGATGATCGAAGCCGGCTTCGAGCTGCCTAACCTGGAAATCGTCGAGCCTATCGCCCGGATCCGCGACATTGCGCGCGACACCACGGGCCGCACGGTCCTGGAGCTCGCGTCCGGCGGCACCATCACCGCGCTCGAGGTCCAGCAGGCGCTTCACGCCCGCGCCGTCGAGTGGCTCGCGCAGCGCCCAGACGAGGGCACTCCGCGCACCGAACTCGAGCGCGTGGTTAAGCTGTGGGGCCGCGTCCTCGACGCGCTGGAATCCGGCGACCTGTCCGACGTTGCACAGGACGTCGACTGGATCATCAAACTCCAGCTCCTCGAGCGCTACCGCGATCGCCTGGGCGGGGACTGGGGCCATCCCAAGCTCGCGCAGGTCGACCTCACGTACCACGACATCCGCCCGGGCCGCGGGCTGTACTCCGTCCTGGAATCCCGCGGGCTCATTAACCGCTGGACCACCGATGCCGCCATCACCCGCGCCGTCGACACCGCCCCGCCCACCACGCGCGCGTGGCTGCGTGGGCAATTCCTCGCCAAGGCGAAGGAGACCGGCGCGAACTACACCGTGGACTGGACGCGCATGAAGGTCAACCGGCCCGAAGCGCGGGTGGAGGAATTTAGCGATCCCTTCATTTCGGCGGACGCGCGCCTCGACGCGCTGCTAGAGTACATGGACGTACACGCCCGTTAACTTGCCGAATAACGGATAACCGACGCTCCCCACCACCACTTTTCTTGGAAGGCACTCCATGTCGCGGTACGACGACGCAGTAGAACGCATGACCCGGCTCACCTTCGTGCTTCTTGGCGCGGCTGAGCATAGCCGCAACCCGGAGCGCTCCGCCGCGTGGATTATCGAACACGTCGAAGGCTATAGCGAGTCCAAAGAACCCAGCACCATGCTCAAGCGTGATGCTAAGGACCTGCACCGCGTGGGCGTGCCTATCCATCGCCGTTCTGGCGGCGGCGACGAGAACACGCTCTACCGCATCGACCGGGACAGCTACCGCCTGCCGGAAATTTCGTTTACGGCGGAGGAGGCCCTCGCGCTCTCGCTCATCCGCGGCTTCAACCAGTTTGGCGAGTTGTCCCGCTACTCCGATACCGGCTGGGCCAAGATGGCCGCCGCCGGCGTGACCTCAGCTCCTGGCGCCGAGGAGCACCCGCTTCAGCACGTCCTCGCCACCAACGACCTCAATCGTCTACGCGCCGAAGACTTCTACATGCTCGTCAACGCCGTCGAGCGTTCCTACCGCATCAGCTTCCACTACCGCGCCACGCCCACCACGCCGCTCACCAAGCGCCGGATGGATCTGTGGGGCATGGTGACCCAGGGCGGCCGCGTCTATCTCGTCGGCTTCGACATCGACCGTCAGGCCCCGCGCGCATTCCGCATCACCCGCCTGCGCGAGGTCGCCCTCCAGCGCAAGAGCCCCGAATTTACCCAGCCCACAGCGCCGCTCGACGATATCGTTGCGGACATCTTGCAGCCGCACGACCTCATCGATGCCGTCCTCGAGATCCCCGAAGGCACCGCCCAGGAGCTCGCCGTGCGCGGCACCCGCCGCCCCGACGGCCGCTACGCGCTCACGGGCGTTTCGCTCGACTGGCTTACCCGCACCGCCGTCGGTTTTGCGCCCGAAGTCGATATCCTCGAGCCCGCCGCCGCGCGCGAGCGCGTGCGCGAACTGCTCCAGGCCGCCCCAACCACTACCGAGGAGGACTAATCGCCATGTCCACGAATCTCGATAAGAACCAAACCCTGGTGCGGTGGCTCAACCTCGTGCCGTACTTCCGCAATAAGCCGGAGGCGTCCATCTTCGAAGCAGCCCAAGACCTCAACATGGATGCCAAAGAGGTCAAGAGCGCCCTCGACGCGCTCACGACCACCGGCGTTGGCTCGTACACGGAAGAGATGCTCGACCTCATCGTCGACTACCGCGGCGTCAATATCCTCAATGATCAGGGTCTGGACAAGCCGCTGCGCTTGACCCCCACGGAGGCCGGTACGTTCCTCCTTAGCCTCGAGGCCCTCGAGGCCATCCCGGGCCTCGTCGACGCCGACGCCGTGCGCTCCGCCGCGGCCAAGCTGCGTGCCGTCCTCGACGAGCGCGGCGTGGGCATCTACGACTCCGCCGCGGAGCCCGACCCTGTCGAGTCGCCCCTGCAAGCCCAGCTTGCCGATGCCCTCCGCGACGGCGTCCAAGTTGCCTTCACGTACTGGGCCGCCTCGAGCGATACCACTTCGCACCGCACCGTCTCGCCCGCCCAAATCTATGTCCGGGAGGGGGAGAGCTACCTCATCGCGTGGCAAGAGGACCGCGGCGCTCACCGCACGTTCCGCCTCGACCGCATGCGCGACCTGCAGGTGCTCGACACGCCCGCCACGCCGCACAAGGACGAGCTCGAGTTCGATGCCGAGGATCCTTTCGGCTATGACCGCTACGAAGAGGCTGTCCTCGACATCCACCCGGACGCGACGTGGTTGGCCGAACACTATGACATTGAGTTCCACATCGTCGACTCGGATGACCGCGTTGTCGAGGGTGAGTTCGCACGCGTCGTGGATTCGGCTGCCCTCGATGCCGAGCTCTCCAGCGCTGACGATGACGGTTACGACCCGGACGATCCGGATGACGCGCCCATCGATGACCCGCTGCCGCAGCTGGCTACCGCCTCCGATGGTTGGGTGCGCGCCACGATGCCCGTCGCCTCCGAGGAATGGATGGTGCGTTTTTGCTTGGGGCAAGCTGACAGATTGCGGGTAATTGGCCCCCAAAAGTTGGTTGATGCTGTTGCTCGCGCCGCGTCTGCGGCCCGCGCCCGTTATACTCAATAAACGTTTCACCCCGGTCGTCGACACCGTCATGACGCCGCCGGATTAACTACCACTGAAAGAGGTCTTGCAATGGGCAGGATTGGCGCTCCCGAGATTATCATCATCGTCCTCATCATCGTTTTGCTCTTCGGCGCGAAGAAGCTGCCGGACTTGGCCCGCTCGCTGGGCCGCTCCATGCGCATCATCAAGTCTGAGGTCAACGAGATGAACAACGACAATGATCGTCCCTCGAGCGACCTCGAGCAGAACCAGCTCCCGCAGGGCCAACAGCAGTTCCAGCAGACCGCGCAGCAGAACTTCACGCAGCAGCCCCAGGCCCAGCAACCACTGCCGCCGCAGCAGCCCAACTACGGCTCTACTGGCAATTACCAGGGCGGCGACTACGGCCAGGCGCCGCAGCAACAGCAGAACCCGAACGCCTAAGGCAGGCGTGCTCCAGTTCTCTCGCCTAGAGCTTCAGGCCTAGGCATGCTTAACGGCGCTCATCGTCACCGCGACTCCCGGTGACCGTGGGCGCCTCCTGTGTTGAAGATAAAGGTTGCCCTCCATGACCACAGCCCCGAACCCCGGTTCCGACCCGCAGCGTCCGCAGAGCCCCCGTGGCGCGAAACGCGCGGGTGCCCTCGCGCGTCTGCGCGCGGCGCGTAAGCCGAAGAACCCGACGGGGGACATGACGCTCGTCGAGCATCTCCAGGAACTGCGGCGCCGCCTCTTCTTCGCCGTGCTCTTCATCGGCATCGGCACCATCGTGGGCTTCTACTGGTATGCCCAGGCCCCGTTCGGCTGGCCAAGCCTCGGCGACTTCCTGCGCGGACCCTACTGCGACCTGCCGGCGAACCTTCGCGCCTCGTTTACCAACGACAACGAGTGCCGCCTGCTGGCCACCAAGCCCTTTGAGATGTTCATGCTGCGTCTCAAGGTCGGCGCGCTCGCGGGCCTCGTCATCTCCTCGCCGTTCTGGCTCTACCAGGTTTGGGCCTTCGTCGTGCCCGGCCTGCACAAGAACGAACGCCGCTGGACCTATATCTTCGTCTTCTTCGCCGTCCTGCTCTTCCTCGCCGGCGCCTTCTTGTCCTATTTCGTCATGAGCCAGGGCCTCGAGTTCCTCCTCTCCGTCGGCGACGAATTCCAGACCACCGCGCTCTCCGGCGGCGACTACTACAACTACTTCCTTGCGATGCTGGTCATCTTTGGCATCAGCTTCGAAGTACCGCTCGTCATCGTCATGCTCAACATCCTGGGCATCCTCGCGTACACCGCCATCCAGGGCAAGCGTCGCCTCATCATCGTCATCGTCATGATCTTCGCGGCGGTACTCACCCCGGGCGGCGAACCCATCGCGATGGTCACCATGGGCACCGCCGTGTGCCTCCTCGTCGAAATCGCCTTCCAGTTCTGCCGCATCAACGACAAGCGCCGCAACCGCGAGCGCCCCGAGTGGATGGACCTCGACGACGAGCAGGCTTCCGGCCCCATCAGCGCATCGGGCCCCATTGGCTCCGCGGGACTTGAAGCACCCCAGCCCGTCGATGCCCCCGCGCCTGTCGCTCCCTCCAGCTCCGGCTACTCCCGCGCCCAGGTCCGCCGCGAGCAGGGCCTGCCGCCCCAGTCTCCTCAGCAGATGCAGCAACCGCCGGTACCCGCGCGCCAAGCCAGCACCCAGCGACGCCCGCAGCCCGGCATGATGCCGCCGGCACCGCAGCAGCAAGCGCCGAACCAACAGGCTCCCCACCAGCAGACGCCGCAGGGGAGACAAACGCCGGACGGGGGCGCATCGGCAGGCCCGAGCATCTTTGACGACGTACTCTAAGCCCGCGCGGCGCGGGGCTGCCGTGTAGGGTGAGCAGATATGACTACCACCCACCTTGAGGCTTTCGCCGCTGGACTTTCCCATCCGCTCGATCCGTTCCAGGTGGAGGGCTGCCGCGCCATCGAGGAGGGCCATGGCGTCCTCGTCTGTGCGCCTACCGGCGCTGGCAAGACCATCGTCGGCGAGTTCGCCGTCTCGTTGGCGCTCTCGCAGGGCACGAAGTGCTTCTACACCACGCCGATTAAGGCGCTGAGCAACCAGAAGTATCACGACCTCGTCGCGGAGCACGGCGAGGACGCCGTGGGCCTGCTCACCGGCGATGTCTCCATCAACGGCAGCGCGGAGATCGTCGTCATGACCACCGAGGTTTTGCGCAATATGATTTACGCGGAGTCACCGGCGCTCGATCGACTCACGCACGTGGTCATGGACGAAATCCACTTCCTCGCAGACGCTTCACGCGGCGTCGTGTGGGAGGAGGTCATCCTCAACCTGCACCCCGCGGTCAACGTCGTGGGCTTGTCCGCTACCGTGTCCAACTCTGAGGAATTCGGTGAGTGGCTCTCCGCCGTCCGTGGAGACACGAAGGTCATCGTCTCCGAGCACCGTCCCGTTCCGTTGGATCAGTGGATGCTCGTGGGCCGCAAGATCTACCCGCTCTTCGAGCCCGAGTCCGGCGGCCAGGTCAACCGCGAGCTCGCACACCGCATCCAGCGCCTTGAGGCGGGCGACACGGATGACGGCCGCGCAGATTATCGCTCCGGCGCGTCCTTCCGTTCACGCTCCAAGCACGGCGAGGACCATGCGCCGCGGCGCTCCGGAGCCTCCCGCCAGCAGGACCGTTATCGCCCGCTAGGACGCCCGGAAGTCCTCAAGGTACTCCAAGCACAGAACATGCTGCCGGCGATTACGTTCATCTTCTCCCGCGCGGGCTGCGACGGTGCGCTATATCAGTGCCTACGCTCGCGCATGGTGCTCACCAGCCCGGAGGAGACTGAGGAAATCAAGGCCATCGTCAACTCAGGCGTCGAAGGCATCCCGGAAGAAGACCTCCAGGTCCTCGACTTCAAGCGCTGGCGGGAGGCCCTCTCGCGCGGCTTCGCCGCCCACCACGCCGGCATGCTCCCGGCGTTCCGCCACATCGTGGAAGAGCTCTTCGTCAAGGGGCTCGTCCGCGCCGTCTTCGCTACGGAAACGCTTGCACTGGGCATCAATATGCCGGCGCGCACGGTCGTGCTGGAGAAACTCATTAAGTACAACGGCGAGGCTCACGTCGACCTTACGCCAGGCCAGTACACGCAGCTCACAGGACGCGCGGGCCGCCGCGGCATCGACACACTGGGCAACGCCGTCGTCCAGTGGACCCCAGCCATGGACCCGCACGCCGTCGCCGGCCTGGCCTCCACGCGCACGTACCCGCTCGACTCGACGTTCACGCCCGGCTACAACATGGCCATCAATCTGCTGGGGCTCATGGGCTTCGACGACTCGCTGCGCCTTATCGAGCGCTCCTTCGCCCAGTTCCAGGCAGATGGTTCCGTCGTCGAGGAGGCCGCAGAAATCGAGCGCGCCGAGCAGCGCGTGCGCGAACTCCGTACGGAGCTTGCCAGTGCCGTCTCCGCCCTCGCCCCGCCCACCCGCGACGACGAGGACCCCGCGGAATTACTGGGCGAATACACGGACCTGCGCCATAAACTTACAGGCGAGGAGCGCAAGGCCGCCAAGGATTCCACGGCGCAGCGCAACGTCGAGGTAGTCAAGGTGCTCGCGCGCCTGCAGCTCGGCGACGTCATTGCGATGGCTGGGCGCAAGCACCCCATCCTCGCCGTGGTCAACACGCCAGCGAACCAGGCGCAGGACCCGCGCCCGTGGGTGACGACGGAGCAGGGCTGGTCGGGGCGCATCGATGCCTCTGGCATTGGCAATCCGCCCATCGTCGTGGGCCACATGCGCATTCCGCGCGGCATGAATAAGAACCCGCGCCGCCACACAAAGTTCTTCCAAGACCAGTTCCGCCGCAACCACTACGATCGGCCGCGCAAAATGAAAATGACAACGCGCAACCGGCCCAGCAAAAAGGTGGGGGAGTTGCGCGACGCCATCCGCCAGCACCCCGTGCACGCGTGGCCAGCGGCCGACCGCGAGCAGCTCGCGCGCCTCGCGGCGAAGCTCACCCGCCGCGAGTCCGAGCTCGCCAAGCTCAAGGGCGTTGTCTCCACGGCGCGCGACACCCTAGGCACGACGTTTACGCGCATCGTAGAGCTGCTTGCAGAGATGGACTACGTCGAGTTCGAAGGCTTCGGCGACGACCGCCGCCCGCTCGTCACGGACGAGGGCGACCGCCTGGCACACATCCACTCCGACGCCGACCTCCTCGTCGCGCAGTGTCTCAAGCGCGGCATCTGGAACGACCTGGACCCTGCGGAACTCGCTGGCGTGGCCTCGATGTGCATCTTTGAAAACCGCAAGGCCACCTCCGGCGAGCCCGAGGCCGCCACGGAGCCCATGTCCGACGCCATGAACGCCACTGTGCGCATCTACACCGAGCTCATCGCCGACGAGGAGCGCCACCGCCTGCCGCTCACGCGCCAGCCGGACGCGGGTTTCTCGCTCGCCATCCACCAGTGGACCGCGGGCGCCCCGCTGGGCTACTGCATGGCCGCGGCCAACGAGTCCGGCGCCGAACTCACGCCGGGCGACTTCGTGCGCTGGTGCCGCCAGGTCGTTGATCTTCTCCAGCAGATCGCCAAGACTGGCTACGAGGACGAAATCCGCGCCAACGCCCGGCGCGCCATCGACGCCATCCAGCGCGGCGTCGTCGCCATCGGCGCCTAAGCCGCCGGAAATCCCTCCCACACGGATAAGCCCCTCGCAGCGCTCGACCACGGTCTGAACGGATTTCTTAGGCGTCCTCGCCGGCGATGCCAATCTGGCACGTCACGCCGAAGGGGTCGACCATCCAGCCATGCTGGCCGCGCGCTGGGTCGGCGCTGAGGCACTCGTGCCACGACGCGGCCGCTTGGGCGGCATCGGCAGCCGTGGCGAAGAACGAGGCACCCGGCCGGGCTGTGCAAAGGAACGGGTCACCACGCGAGAGTCGGGGAAGGTCTCCAGGTAATAGTCGAGCGCTGCGGCGGCCTCGTCGACGGTGCGGTTCATCCAGAAGGTGGGAGTAATGATCGGCGTCAGGCATGGGCGCCTTTCATAAGGAGGAGTGCCCGGGCTGCGCGGCGCAGCGACGGAAGATGGGGTGCGACAAGACTCACGGTCGCCAGGCCGAGGTTCGTGCCGAACGGATCGAGGACGAGCGACTGCACGCCCGCCACCGTGTCGCCGAGGAGGACGGGGCCGCCGCTATCGCCTTTGACCGCGCCATGCGCCACGAGCGCGCCGTGGCGCACGCGTGTGAGCCCGTCCCGGGACACGGCCCAAGGCAGCGTCGCGACGAGCAGGCCGCGGTAGTCGTGCACGTCGAGTGCGCGCCCGCCAAAGCCGCGGGTACACGTGGTCTGGCCCAGCCGCACCCGGTCGCGCAGCAGGCCCGGCACCGCGCGCGGACCGGCGGGACGGTCAAGGAGGGCGAGCGCCAGATCCGTGCCGTTGATGACGCGCACGGCGGAAACGCGGGCAGAGACCCCGGCGCGTGTGACGCGGTACGGCCCAGGTTCCCGGAAGAAGTGTGCGCACGTGAGCACAAGCCGCGGCGCCACGTACGCGTGCGGCTGCAGGTCCGGGGCAACCAGGGTGCCCGAGCAGTAGCTCCCGGCGCGCGTGAGCCGCACGACGGGCAGGGGAGAGGTGTTCATTCCCACGACAGTACCGCGATTAAACTAACCAGCATGTCGCATGAGATTAAACCTTTTGCCCCGTCCGTCTACGCCGCGCGCGTGGCACGTGCCCAGGAGGTCCTGCGCGCGCAGGGGCTCGACGCGCTACTTGCTGCGACGGGCCCGGATTTCGCGTACCTCACTGGCTCGTGGATGACCTCCAATGAGCGCCTCACCGCGCTGGTCATCCCGGCCGAGGGGACGCCGCGTCTCGTCGCGCCGCAGACGGATGTGCTCGAGCTGCAGTCCACGGCCGTGCCTGAGATGGGCGTGGAGCTTTCCGGGTGGGCCGATGGCGAGGACCCGTACGGGCTCGCGCTGGGCGAGGCCGGCTACGCGCGGCTCGCGGTCTCGGCGTCGCTCACCGCGGACCACCTCTTTAAGCTCCAGGAACACGCGCCGGACGCGAAGCTCTCACTGGCGTCGACGGCGCTTTCAGAACTATTCATGCGCAAGGATGACGCGGAGCTCAAGCAGCTGCGCGGGGCGGCGGCCGCCATCGACCGCGTCCATGAAGCCGTTCCGGAGTTGCTGCGCGCTGGCCGCACGGAGCGCGAGGTCGCCGCGGATATCGAGGAGCGCATCCTCGCTGAGCACGTCTCCGTCGACTTCATCATCGTCGGCTCTGGGCCCAACGGCGCGAATCCGCACCACAGCTTCTCGGACCGCGTGCTGGCCGAGGGCGAGCCGGTCGTCGTCGACATCGGAGGCACGTTCGGCGCGGGCTACCACTCGGACTGCACCCGCACCTACGTCGTGGGTGGGCCCGAGCTTGCCGATGCCCCCTTCCGCGACGCCTACGCCATCCTCGCCGAGGCACAAGCAGCGGCGCGGGCGCTTGCCGCGCCGGGCGTGCGCGCCCAGGACGTCGATGCCGCCGCACGCTCCGTGATAGCCGAGGCGGGCTTCGGCGACGCCTTCTTTCACCGCACGGGCCACGGCATTGGTCTCTCGGTCCACGAGGAGCCGTTCCTTCTCGCGGGCAATGAGCTCGTGCTTGAGGAGGGCATGACCTTCTCCATCGAGCCAGGCATCTACCTCGAGGGTACGTGGGGCATGCGCCTGGAAGACATCGTGGTGACGACGGCGGACGGCTGTGAGTCGCTTAACGCCTGCCCGCGGGAGCTGCGCTAATGGGAGCGGTGCTGATCCTCGGCGGGCGCAGCGACATTGGCGGGGAGATCGCCCGGCTGCTCGCACTAGGGCGCCCGGTGGTGCTGGCTGCGCGCGGCTCGCATGGACTCGAGGCGCTGCAGCGCGAACTCACGGCGCGCGGCGCCACGGCCGTGTACATTATCGACTTCGATGCAGCGGACCTTGCCGCGCACCGTCGTGTGGTGGAGCAGGCCGTCGAGCTCGCCGGTCCCGTGACGACTGCGGTGGTAGCGTTCGGCATCCTGGGCGACCAGGAGCGGGCGGAACACGACGAGGCGCATGCGGCGGAGATCGCGACCATCGACTACGCAGCGCAGGTATCCATGCTCACGGTGCTCGCCGACATCATGGAGTCGGGCCACATCGCGGCGTTTTCGTCGATTGCAGGCTGGCGCGCCCGACGGGCGAATTACGTCTACGGCTCGACGAAGGCAGGCCTCGACGCGTTCTGTCAGGGGCTCGCGGACCGGCTGCATGGCGGGCCGCTGGCACTCATCACGGCGCGTCCGGGCTTCGTCATCGGCTCGATGACCACGGGCATGAAGCCGGCGCCGCTCTCGGTCACGCCGGACGTCGTGGCACGCGCGGTCGTGCGGGCGATGGATTCGGGGCGCAGCCGCACGCTGTGGATTCCGGGCGCGCTGCGGCTGCTGGCCTGGGTCATGCGCTGCGTTCCGCGCCCACTCTGGCGGCACATGCCCCGCTAGCCGGACCAAACCCCACCGACTCTCGCGAAATTTGTACACGATCGGCGAGTGTGGGTGGGGTTTCGTTCGCTGGGATGGCGAGGAACCTAGAGCAGCGGCGAGTTGATGTCGAAGACGAAGCCGCGTGGGGCGAGGAAGCGGACCACGACGTCTGCGTCAGCGACGGGCAGGTCAGGGAAGACGACGCCGCCCCACGGCGTGAGCACCGTGTCGACGTCCATGCGGCCGATCATCTCGGCGTACTCGGCAGGCATCGAGCCCTCGGGAAGCGCGGCGCCGAGGGCCGCATGACCGTCGGGGAGATGCTCCTCGAACCAGCCGATGGGCGGGTTCTTCGCCTCCTGCACCGGCGGGGTGGCAGGCCCCTGTCCCGCGTCGGCGTCGCCTGCGAGCAACGCGAGGGCTTCCTCGACGAGGTTGTCGAGGAGCATGCGCGCGGTAGCGCCCTGCATCTCCACCGGGGTGCGGTGCTCGCCGCGCGGGGTATAGACCGTCTGGTCCTTCGCCGGTGCGACGAGCAGGTGCGGGCGGTGACGATGCACATCACCTGTGGGGGAGCCGACGCCTACAACGAACGGGTCCGCGGCATCGCGACGTGCCAGCGCGCGGCGTGCCGGGCTGATGAGCGCGATGAGGTCCGCGTACTCAGCGGCGTCCTCATCGTCGGGGTCGGGGCGGACCTTCGGATCGAGGACAAAGCCCGGGGAGGAACCAAAGGCACCACCGTCCGGCTCGAAGTCGATGGCGTAGCGGCCGGCGAAGAGATCGTCCAGCGCCGCGCCAACGTGCTCGGCCATCTCCACGGCGGCGAGATCGAGCGAGTCAAGGAGAACGGGGACTGGGGCCTGGAGGGTCTGCGGGGCGGCGGCGCGGGCGGCATCGGGCTCCTGCACGCCGCGCAGTTCCACGGTGCCACGCGTGCCGAGATAAACCTGGCCGTCGCCATGCGTGCGGGCGAGCTCGGCGAGGGCCAGCCACTCCGGCGAGTGGAGAGCAGCGCCGGTGGGCACGAGGCGGACGGTCGATGGGGTAGAAGTGCTCATAGCGTCCCAGTCTAAGGCGCAGCCGCGCGGGGACGGTATCGGCTCGGGTGCTCGGCCGCACGCTGACAGCGAACGCGCGGGTTGCTATGCGAATTCTCTCGCCTCCAGACGCTAGGCTGGTGGGCACTATGCCAGCACTGTTCTTCTTCGCCTACTTCGTCTTCGAGACGCTCGCCTTCTACGGCGTGGCCAAGCTCCTCGGCGTCGGCTGGGCGCTCATCGCATTGTTCGTCACCATGTTCTTCGGCATGGCCGTGGCCATGTGGGAGGTGCGCCGCCTCATGGCGCGCCAAATCGTCCAGGACAAGGCCTCCGGCGCGCTGTATATGAAGCAAGAAGGCGCGGGTAAGCTCGCGGGCAACGTGGGCCTCACCATCGCCGGAGGCATCCTCCTGTCCATTCCTGGCTTCCTCACGGCCATCGTGGGCATCCTGCTGCTCCTGCCGCCGACGCGTGCACTCACGCGCAAGCTCATGGGCTTTTCTTTCATGCGCGGCGTCGAGCGCATGGGCATGCGTATCTACGAGGCATCGCCCATTCCGGACGCGCAGCACAACTCGTACGGAACGTTCGGCTCCGGCGGCTACGAGGTCATCGACGAAGAAGAAATCCATCGCTGGAGCGAGTCCGTCAATCCCGAGGACTTCGGACGTCCGCAGGATCCTGGCAACTCCAAGGGCACCGCCCAGTGAGACTCCGCGCGGCCCTCTCGGCCACGGCGACGCTGCTCCCGCGCCTGCTGCTTGCGGCGTTGGCCGGCGTCGCCGTCTATTTTTCCTACGAACCGCACGGATTATGGTGGGCGGGGCTAGGGGGCATCGGCATGCTCTGGCTCTCGTGCGTGCCTTGGCGCGGCGTGCCTGTGCGCGCCGGCCGAGCCGCCCTCATCGGCTTTGTCCATGCGCTCACGCAATACCTGCTCATGCTGCCCTGGATTGGCGAGCTGGTGGGCACAATGCCGTACGTCGCGCTCGCGCTGTGGCTGTCCGTCTACGCGCTGCTGCTCACGCCCGGCGCCGTACTGCTCGCGCGCTGGCGCTGGGGCTGGCTCGGCTTCCCGTTCTTCTATCTGGCGATTGAGCTGCTGCGTTCCTCGGTGCCTTTCGGCGGTTTTGCGTGGGTGCGGCTGGCCTGGGGCCAGATGAATGGCCCGCTGGCGAACCTCGCGGCATGGGGCGGCACAGCGCTCGTCTCGCTCGCGGCGGCACTCGTGGGTACGGGCGTAGCGGCGCTCTACCTGGCAGTGCTACGGCACGCCTGGCGCGAGTCGTGGGCTGCGGCGGCCGTCGTCCTGCCGGTGGTGCTGGGGCTCGTGGCGGGGCTGGGTGTCAACGACCCAGGACGCACAGTGGGGACGACGAAGGTCGCGGCCATCCAAGGCAATGTGCCGCGGCTGGGGCTCGACTTCAACGCGCAGCGCCGCGCGGTGCTCGCGAACCATGTTCAGGCCACGGCGAAGGCGGCGAAGGCTGACCCTGACGTGGACCTGTATATTTGGCCCGAGAATTCCTCGGACGTCAATCCTTTCCGCGACGCCGAGGCCATGGCGCTCATCCAATCCGCGGTGCAGGCCGCGGGGGCACCGATTGTGGTGGGCACGCTCACCGTGGACGAGGTAGGCGAGCGCAACACCATGCAGGTCTTCAACGCAGACGGCTCCGTGGGCGAGCACCACTATAAGAAGTACCTCCAGCCCTTCGGCGAGACCATGCCGTGGCGCAGCTTCTTCCGCACAATCACGGACCTGGTGGACCTGGCGGGAGATTTCAAGCCGGGCAACGGGCCGGGTGTCGTGCACATGGGCGGCATCGCCGTGGGACTGGCCACGTGCTACGAGGTGGCGTTCGACGCGGCGTACCGCACGTCGGTGCGTAACGGTGCGCAGATTCTCGCCACGCCGACCAATAACGCGACGTTCGGGTTCTCGGATATGACGTTCCAGCAGCTCGCCATGAGCCGCCTGCGCGCCATCGAGACGGACCGCGCGGTGGTCGTTGCGGCAACCTCGGGCGTATCCGCCATCGTCCATCCAGACGGTCGGGTCTCGCAGGAGTCCGGTATTTTCGAGCAACAATATCTCATTGAGGAACTCCCACTGCGAGAAGGAATCACGCCTGCGGTAAAATATGGCGCGTTACTGCAAGCCGTGGCCGTTCTCATCGGCCTCGCCGCGGTCGCCGCCGCGTGGCGGTCCAACCGCCTCCCGCGCACGCAGAAAACTAACGAGGAGAATTCATGACCACCATTGCACCGGAGCGCCTGGAGAAGACGCTCGTCATCATCCCGACGTACAACGAGCTCGAGAACCTGCCGCTCATTACGGGCCGTGTCCGTAAGGCCCTGCAGCAGGTCCACATCCTCATTGTCGATGACAACTCACCGGACGGCACGGGCAAGGCCGCAGACCAGCTCGCCGCCGAGGACGCGCGCCTGCACGTCCTCCACCGTGAGGGAAAGGGCGGCCTGCTGGGTGCCTACCTCGCCGGTTTCGAGTGGGGTCTCGAGCGCGACTACCAGGTGCTGTGCGAGATGGATGCCGATGGCTCCCACGCGCCGGAGGAACTCCACCTGCTCCTCGAGGAGATCGAGAAGGGCGCCGACCTCGTCATTGGCTCGCGCTACGTGCCGGGCGGCAAGACCGTCAACTGGCCGGTCAACCGCCAGCTACTCTCGCGCCTGGGCAACGTCTACATCTCGATGGCGCTCGGCGCTGGCCTGTCCGATATGACGGCAGGCTACCGCGCCTTCCGCCGTGAGCTGCTTGAGTTCCTCGACTTCGATGATCTGTCCCGCAAGGGCTACATCTTCCAGGTCGACGTCGCCAACCGCGCCATCCGCGCTGGCTACGACGTGCGCGAGGTGCCGATTACCTTCACCGAGCGCGAGCTGGGCGAGTCCAAGCTCGACGGCTCTTTTGTCAAGGATTCCCTCGCCGAGGTCACCAAGTGGGGAGTCGCGCACCGCCGCGACCAGGTCGAGGGCTACGTCAACGATTTCGGCGCCGTGGGCAAGCGCATGATCCAGGACCTGGATCTGGGTACCAAGGTGGGCAAGAAGAAGGACTACCTCGTCGGCTTCTTTGGCGAGATGCGCAAGCTCGTCGAGCACGAACTCAACAAGAAGTAACAGCGCACTGCGCAGAATTCCCCGGGCACTCGTTCGGGGATTTTTTATACCGCCAGGACGGTGAGATATGTGACACCGCGCGATATTCAGGTTGAGCGAGTCACAGTGCTAGGCTCGAGGATAGGTCGTACATCAATCGGAGTGCGACGCCACCCACACTACGGATCGTTCGGCACGTACCTGCCGATGGAGGGACAGAAAACTCATGGCAACCGTTTCATTCAAGAAGGCCTCGCTCACCTACCCGGGGGCCGCGGAGCCCACGGTCAAGGAATTTGACCTGGAAATCGCAGACGGGGAGTTCCTCGTCCTCGTCGGCCCGTCCGGCTGCGGTAAGTCGACCACGCTGCGCATGCTCGCCGGCTTGGAGCAGGTCACCAGCGGCAATATCTACATCGGCGACAAGGACGTCACGAACGTCGCGCCCCGCGACCGCGACATCGCCATGGTCTTCCAGAACTACGCGCTCTACCCGCACATGACGGTCCGCGACAACATGGGCTTCGCCCTGAAGATCGCAGGAAAGTCCAAGGAGGAAATCAACGCCCGCGTCGACGAGGCCGCGAAGACCCTGGGCCTTACGGAGTTCCTCGAGCGCAAGCCCAAGGCCCTGTCCGGTGGTCAGCGCCAGCGTGTGGCCATGGGCCGTGCCATCGTGCGTAACCCGCAAGTCTTCCTCATGGATGAACCGCTGTCCAACCTGGACGCGAAGCTGCGTGTCCAGACCCGTACTCAGATTGCAGCCCTCCAACACAAGCTGGGCGTGACGACGGTCTACGTCACCCACGACCAGACCGAGGCCCTCACCATGGGCGACCGTATCGCGGTGCTCAAGGACGGCTACCTCCAGCAGGTGGGCAGCCCGCGGGAACTCTACGACCGCCCGGACAACGTCTTCGTCGCCGGCTTCATCGGTTCGCCGGCTATGAACCTGGGCACCTTCACCGTGGGCGCCGACGGCGTGGCAACCTCGGGCGAGGCGCACATTAAGCTCTCGCGCGAGACGCTCGATGCCATGGTGCCGGAGGACAACAACAAGATCACCATCGGCTTCCGTCCGGAGGCTCTCCAGATTATCGGCGAGGGCGAGTCCACCGAGCACTCTATTCCGATCCAGCTCGACTTCGTCGAGGAGCTCGGCTCGGACTCGTACCTCTACGGCAAGCTCGTGGGCGATGGCGACCTAGGCTCCAGCGCCGAAGACGTCGCCGAGTCCGGCCAGATCGTCGTGCGCTCGGCACCGAACACCGCGCCGGCGCCGGGCAGCGTCTTCCATGCGCGCATCGTCGAGGGCGGCCAGCACAACTTCTCCGCCTCGACGGGTCGGCGCCTACCGTAAGCAACCCCTGCCCTGAAGCGCAAAGGAGGGCGCCGTGCGCGAATCGATGAATATTACGTCGTCGACCTATGCGGCGGCGCTACTTACCCTGCCCTGGGGCGTGCCGCTGGAGCAGTGGCCAGCCGAGCTCATCACGGCCCTGCCACGCGGCATTTCGCGCCACGTGGTGCGGTTTATCGAGCTCGGCGCCGCGCCGACGCAGGGGGTCGACGCGCGCACCGGCGTCGTGGCTGTTAAGGAGATTGGCGTGCGCACGGCTCACCACGAGTACAAGATGCTGCGCGAACTCCAGCGCGTGGGCGCCCCGGCAGTGGCACCGGTCGCCGTCATCACCGGCCGCCAGCCCGTTAACCCGCGCGATGGCGAGCTCACGGCGGCGCTCATTACGGAACACCTTGAATTCTCGTTGCCCTACCGCGAGCTCTTCTCGCAGGACATGGTGCCGGGCCAGCCGGAGAAACTCATTCAGGCGCTCGCCGTCCTGCTCGTGCGCCTGCACCTCCTGGGGTTCTACTGGGGCGACGTCTCCCTGTCCAACACGCTTTTCCGGCGCGACGCAGACACCTACTCGGCCTACCTCGTCGACGCCGAGACCGGGGAGTTCCAGGCCCAGCTTTCTGATGCCCGCCGTGCCTACGACCTCGACATCGCGCGCGTCAACATCATCGGCGAAATGATGGACCTCCAGGCAGGCGGGTACCTCGCCGAGGACATCGACGTCATCGCGTTGGGCACGCTTGTGGAGTCGTCCTACGAGGACTTATGGCGTGAGCTCACGGCGGAAGAAGCCATTGACGCGGGCGAACCGTGGCGGATTACCGAACGTGTCGAAAGGCTGGCGAGCCTCGGCTTCGACGTGGGGGAGTTGCGCGTCGAGACCGAGGCCGACCGCGCGAACGTCACACTCCGGCCCGTTGTCGTATCGCCTGGGCACCACCATCGCCTGCTCCTCGAGCTCACCGGCCTGTCGGCGGAGGAACACCAGGCACAGCGCCTGCTGGGGGCCATCCGCACCTTCCGCGCCTTGGAATGCGCCGAAACGGCGAGCCTCGAGCAGGCGGCGCACCGTTGGCTCACGGAGGAATACGAGCCGACCATCGCCGCCGTGCCGGAAGACGCACGCTTCAAGCTCGAGCCTGCGCAGCTCTTCCACGAAATTTCGGACCACAGGTGGTTCATGGCCGAGCATCGCGGCGCCGCCGTGCCCTTGGCCGAGGCCACGCAGTCCTATCTCATGACGGTCCTACCCAGCCGCCGTGATGAGGCGCGGCTTCTCCAGCCACCCCTCTCGGAGTGACCCGGAGTGACGACGCCGCCTTAGGATATAGCCTGCAGGAAAGTGGACACTACCGCAGGACGGTGGGATTTGTTCCGGATGGGACCGTTCCGCTCCGTATAAAAGATTTCAGACGCGAATTTACACCGAGCATTGACCGTTTATGCCCGTTCACCCCCCTATATGAGGGGCAGTTAACTGTGTTAACCTATGCAACATGTCACAAAATACCGCGCATGTTACATTCATGTTTGGCCCAGCTCAATAGAATCACTAAGCTGATTGTTGAGGTCAGTAGCACCTTGGACACCAGAAAAGTCCACACTCACGGACACAAGGCTGGGCATCGTCACCATTGGACATGTCCACACCGCGGCAAGGTACTACGACGCCACCCCGGTGGTTAGGACCAGTGACGAGCTTGACTCAGGCTCCCGCGCGACCACCAGGGGATAACTCCACAGGCATTCCGTAGCCTTGCCCGCCGAACATCGGCACCATCAGGGTAGGGCTTCACACCTAGAAAGAGGACCCGATGAAGCGTCTTACTCGCATCGCATCTATCTCCCTGAGCGCTCTGCTCGCCACCACCACCCTCGTTGCCTGCTCGTCGGGCGATTCGGGGGATGACTCCGGCTCCGTCTACTTCCTGAACTTCAAGCCGGAGCAGGACGCCGCCTACCAGGAGATCGCCAAGGAGTACACCGAGAGCACCGGAGTGCCCGTCAAGGTCGTCACGGCGGCATCGGGAAGCTACGAGCAAACGCTCAAGGCAGAAATCGGCAAGGATGAAGCCCCGACTCTCTTCCAGGTCAACGGCCCCGCCGGCTTCATCACGTGGCAGGACTACATGGCTGACATGTCTGACACCAAGATTGCCCAGGAGCTCACCGAGGACGTCCCGGCGCTTCAGGATGACGAGGGCACCACGAAGGGCGTGCCGTTCGCCGTCGAGGGCTTCGGCATCATCATCAACCAGGAGATCTTCGACAAGTACATCGCGCTGCCCGGCGCGAAGATCAAGTCCACGGACGAAATCACGAGCTTCGACAAGCTCAAGGAAGTCGCGGACGACATGCAGGCCAAGAAGGGCGAGCTCGGCATCGAGGGCGCCTTCGCTTCCACCTCGCTTACCCCGGGCGAGGACTGGCGCTGGCAGACCCACCTGGCCAACGCACCGATCTGGCAGGAGTTCCAGGACGACGGCGTCGAGGATAAGACGGAGGTCGAGTTCAAGTACTCCAACGAGTACAAGAACCTCTTCGACCTGTACCTCACCGACTCCACCGTGGAGAAGACCCTGGCCCCGGCGAAGACCGTCTCCGACTCCATGGCCGAGTTCGCACAGGGTAAGGCCGCGATGGTCCAGAACGGTAACTGGGCATGGTCCCAGATTTCCGAGACCAAGGGCAACGTGGTCAAGGAAGACAAGATCAAGTTCCTGCCCATGTACATGGGCCTGCCGAATGAGCAGGACTTCGGACTCAACGTGGGCACGGAGAACTACCTCGGCGTAAACGCCAATGCTTCCGATGCCGACCAGCAGGCCACCAAGGATTTCGTCGATTGGCTGTTTACTTCTGATGAGGGCAAGCAGCACGTCATCAACGACCTGGGCTTCGTCGCGCCGTTCAACTCCTACAGCGAGACCGACACCCCGAATGACCCGCTGGCCAAGCAGATCCAGGAGTCCATCTCCAACAAGGACATTACGACCATCCCGTGGGCATTCCAGTACTTCCCGTCCCAGCAGTTCAAGGACGACTTCGGCCAGGCGCTGAGCCAGTACGCCTCCGGCACCATGAAGTGGGAGGACGTCGTCACCCAGTTCAAGGATGACTGGAAGGCCGAGAAGGAAGCCAACTGGACTGAGTAGGCGAGCAGGCTCACCCGCCCGCATACCTAATACGCCGCGGCCCAAAACCCTACCGGGCCGCCTCCTCGGAACCTACCCGCGTCGCTGACCCCCATTGCCGGCTGGTGGCGCGGCGCAGGGGCGTGTGCTGGTTCCTTCCCGCCACCTACGGCAGGAAAGCACCAGCACATTCTCCTGCGAATGACTCCAGGCTCGCCGCAGAGCCCCTCACATACCAACCAAATTAGGTGAGATATTCATGCAAGCAACACTGAAGAAGTACTTTCCAGTCTTCGTCTTGCCCACCCTCCTCGCGTTCCTCATCGCATTCCTCGTGCCCTTCGTCATCGGCTTCTTCCTGTCGTTCACGAAGTTCACCACCATCACCAACGCCAAGTGGGTCGGCCTGAGCAATTACACCAAGGCCTTCTCTGAACGCGAGGGCTTCATCGACGCGTTCCTCTTCACGGTCCTCGTCGTCATCGTCTCCGTCATCACGGTCAACTTCTTCTCCTTCATGCTCGCGTGGATGCTCACACGCAAGCTCAAGGGCACCAACTTCTTCCGCACGGTCTTCTTCATGCCGAACCTCATCGGCGGCATCGTGCTGGGCTACACCTGGCAGACCATGATTAACGCGGTGCTCTCGCATTACGCCACGACGATCAGCGCGGACTGGAAGTTCGGCTACGCCGGCCTTATCATGCTTCTCAACTGGCAGCTCGTGGGCTACATGATGATCATCTACATCGCGGGCTTGCAGAACGTTCCGCCAGAGCTCATCGAGGCCGCCGAGCTCGACGGCGTGAGCAAATGGGAGATGCTGCGCCACGTCACCATCCCCATGGTCATGCCCTCGATTACCATCTGCCTCTTCCTTACCCTGGCGAACTCCTTCAAACTCTTCGACCAGAACCTGGCGCTCACCAACGGCGCGCCGGGCGGGCAGACCGAGATGGTCGCCCTCAATATCGTCAATACCCTCTTTAACCGCATGAACGTCGAAGGAGTGGGCCAGGCCAAGGCCGTCATCTTCGTCGTCGTCGTGGTCGTCATCGCGTACTTCCAGCTACGCGCGACCCGAAGCAAGGAAGTCGAGGCCTAAACCATGACTGCCCCCGTCACCAACAACCCGCACGAGGCCAAGAAGCCCGCGGCCAAGGTCCACAAGCTGCCCACGGACAACGCAACCAAGATGTCCGGCGGCGCGAAGACCATCATCTACTTTGTCCTCGCGTTCTTCACCGTCGTCTTCCTCGGCCCCATCCTGTTCATCATCATCAACTCGTTTAAGTCGAAGTTCGCCATTTCCTCGGACCCGTTTTCCATTCCGGTAGGAGAGACCTTCGTCGGGTTTGAGAACTTCGCAGTAGGCCTGATGAAGCAGGGCTTCCTCGAAGCCACCCTGTGGTCGTTTGTCATCACCATCCTGTCCGTCGCCGTCATCGTGTTCTTCTCCGCGATGACCGCGTACTACATCACCCGCGTGAAGACGTGGTGGACGAACCTTCTGTACTACCTCTTCGTCGTGTCCATGATTATTCCGTTCCAGATGGTCATGTTCCCCACGGTGAAGATCGCAGATATGCTCCACCTCAACAACCCGCTGGGCATCGTCGTACTTTACTTGGGCTTCGGCTCGGGCCTGTCGGTGTTTATGTTCGCTGGCTTCGTCAAATCCATCCCGGTGGAGATCGAGGAAGCCGCCATGATCGACGGCTGCGGCCCCATCCAGAACTACTTCAAGGTAGTCCTGCCCATGCTCAAGCCCACCGCCGTCACGGTGGCCATCCTCAACGCCATGTGGGTCTGGAACGACTACCTTCTGCCGTACCTCGTCATCGGCCTTTCCACCCGGTACAAGACCATCCCGGTCGTCGTCCAATCCTTCGTCGGCTCCAACGGTAACCGCGACATGGGCGCCATGATGGCCATGCTCGTGCTCGCCATCATCCCCATCGTCATTTTCTACTTCGTGACGCAGAAGCACATCATCGAGGGTGTCGCCGCCGGCGCCGTCAAGGGTTAAACGCCACGCACTCCGCCCCGCACGGCCTGTGCGGGGCGTTTCCATGTCCATCGAATAGGGTAGAGGCTTATGAATAGATTCCTGGGACCCGAATCCAAGTTCTACGAGGTGCTCTCCCTCTTCGCTGATTTGGTCATCGTCAACGTGTTGCTCGTGGTCTCCAGCTTCCCCATCTTCACGGCGGGCATGAGCCTGCGCACCGCGCACGACGTCATCGGGGACATGGTCCGCGAGGAAGGCACCAGCCGCGGCCGGACATTCCTGCGCCGCTTGCTCGTGCGCCCAGGCATCAATTCGGCATGGTGGCTCATCGTCCTCGCCGTAGGTGCATTGGCCGCCTATGAGTTCGCCATCATCGCCCGCGCTGAGTTCGGCACCGCGGGCCTCGTTCTCCGCGCGGGCCTACTCTCAGGCCTCATCGTACTCGCCGGCATTACCGTCTGGTTCTTCCATCTGGACCCCCAGCTTGCCGATGCCCCCTTCGCCCACCGTCTCGCTGCCGCCGCAACGTCCGCCGTGCGCTTCCTTCCGCGCACGCTTCTCGCGCTGGTGCCGTGGGCGCTGCTCCTCGGCTTTCCTTTCTTCGTGCCGAGCGCGTGGGGCGGCTGGCTCTTCTTCGTCGTCGCGGTGGGGCCTGCGCTGGCCATCTACCTGGGCGAGCTCGCGCTGCAGTGGCCGGCGCTGTCCATCAAAGACGACGCGGGGAGCTAGCCCGGAGTCGAGTGCAGCGTAGGGGGAGTATCCAGCAGGAAACTGTCAGGAATTGCCAGCCGACGCGAAGTTGCGCGGAAGCGTCCAAGCAGCTCCGTGCCCCATAATGAATTCATGCGTTTGAGAGAGCGCATACCTTGAGAGAGTTGAGAGCCCCTGGTTCCGGGGCGGCGGCGTAAGACACCGCCGAGAGGGACCGCTTGCGAGAGATAGAGACGCCGCGAGCCCCAACCTTCGGGTTGGGGCTCGCGGTGTTTTCGGCGGCGGACGGGCGCACCGGCACAACACGGAAGCACCCCGCCACCAGCAGCGTGCTGGGACGGGGTGCTTCGGGGAAGTCTCGCGGGGGACTTACTTGGACTGCGCCTCTTCCTGCTCCTTGAGCAAGCGAGCGGCAGTGCGGCGGCGACTGCGCAGGTTCTCGATGCGCTGCTGCAGCAGCTCCTCAAGCTCGTCGATGGAACGACGCTCGAGCAGCATGTCCCAGTGGGTGCGCGGCGGCTTGGCCGGCTTGGACTCGACGCCCTCGCCCTCGACGAGGGTGCCCCACTTGCCGTTCTTGCACAGCCATTCCTCGGGGATTTCGGCCTCGTCCGCGAAGGGAACCTCGAATACGTCGCCATCTTCGGTGCGGTACTTCACCATCTGACGCGGCGCGAGATCGTGGTCGCGGTCGGTTTCATAGCTTACGGCGCCCATACGGCTGCCGCGCAGTACGCGATCTGCCATTGCCTCATCATCCTTTTTCTGCTTCTAGTCCGGCCGTGAACGCACTCGTTCGGCTCTGCCGCGCCGCAGGGGCGAAACAGGGGAGAGCGAGACCGTCCACACAAGGTATATAAGTATAACGGACCACCGGGTGCGTTTGTTCCCAAAGCACGCAAAGTGGGCTAAGATCGCCTAAGTGACTCAAACTTTTGGCCAGCGACAGCGCCCCGCAACGTGCCAATGGTGCGGTCGCGAACTGCACTCAACTGGTCGCGGACGGCCCCGCAAGTTCTGCAGTCCCGCATGCAAGCAACGCGCCTACGAGCAGCGTCATAACGTCTCCGGAACCACCATTCCTTCAGACGCAGTCATCATGACGCGAGCCCGGGCAGACAGCCTGCGCGATGGGCTTTTTGAACTGCGGTGTTCGGCCGAGGACATCGCCACGGCAACGAGCGAGGGCGCCGACGCTCACGAGGTTAAACAACTGTGCGACGAGCTGGTAGAACTCGCTCGCCGTTTGGAGGAATTGAAATAGCAATGAAGAATCTTTTGGCGAACCGCAAGCTCGTTATCACCTTTTTCATCGTGATCATCGTGCTGCTCACGCTCGTTGCGTTCGTGCCGCTGGTTATCTCTCTCGTATCCGGCCGCGGCGTCCAGACCGAGGGAGTCAACGCGAGCCACGCGAAGGCCGCTGAAGTCGAGCTCGATGGCGACTGGACGGTCACGAAGGGCAAGCCGGACAACCACACGTCCGTGGGCTTTACCTTCCACGAGGTGCTGCCTGCCGAGAAGAAAGATACGTCCGGTTCGACGACGGCCGTGAGCGGCGACGCCACAATTGAAAATAATGTCCTTGAGCAGGGCACCATCACGGTGGACATGAACGAGCTGACCACGGACAAGAAGGTCCGCGATCAGAACATGAAGTCCAAGCTCTTTGAGACCACAACGTACCCGGAGGCCACCTTCATGGTCACCAAGCCGGTCGATCTCTCCGCCGTCCCGGACGATGGCACCATTGGCAAGGTCAGCCTCACCGGCGACCTCACCATCAAGGACCAGACGCACGAGGTCACCGAGGACTTCGACGTCCTGCGCGATGGCAAGGAGCTCGTCGTCGGCGGCGATATTCCCATCAACCGCACGGACTACGACGTCAATACGCCGGAACTCATCGCCGCTAAGATCGACGAGGACGGCTTCATCAACATCCGTATCTCGTTCAAGCACGCCAACTAAGCACGCGCCACGCACGCAGCGTCCAAGGGAAACACTCGTATGAACTCTCGCGTCATGATTCCGGTTATCTGGTTCCGGCTCATCATTGTCATCGCGTTTACGATTTTCGTCGCCACGCAAAAGATGTGGATCGTCGCGGGCATCGCGGCGCTGTTGGCGTTGCTCAGCGTCTGGCAGCTCGTCGCCGCGTATCGAAACCGCGACTAAACCCACGATCGCGGCACGCAGACCACCGAACCAACGTCCGGCGCTATAGCGCTAGTTTCGTAACTGTTACGTTAATGGGGTTGCATCGAGCACACGGGGAGAAGGGGAATTTCGCCCCAGCAGCGCAATCGGAACACAGCGACACAACAGTGCCGAAAGACTCGTTCTATACACGCGCCAGACATAAGGGACTGAATAGTTCTGCGGCGGTTTCGAAGTCACGATGAGCCCGGACGTGCCGAAGGAATTTCTGGCGACAGGCTCAGCGAAGGACGCTGAAGCCTAGGCGAGCACAACGGTGCGCCAGCGGACGGTGGACGGGAATGCGGCGGGCGATATTGGGGGCATCGGCAAGCGCTGCACGATAACATGCAGATCGTGATAGATGTCCGATAATGCACATTATGTCAAAACAGCGATGAGGAGACTTCCCCACGTTTGGGCCTGTCTGCCAGATTACTGCGCGCAATCCCCGTGGCACAGACGCCGAAGCCTTACTATTGAGTCCATGACTATTCAGCACATCGTTGACAAGCCGTCGCGCGCCGCCCTGTTCCTCGTTCTCGACGTCACTCCGGGCGGCGAAGTTGCCGTCCGCGACTTCATCGGCGGATTCAAGGGTCTGGTCAAGTCACTGAATTTCCGTTATAGCGCCGAGGATCTTTTCGCGGTCATCGGCATTGGCGCGAAGCTCTGGCCGCGGCTCACGTCCGCACCCGTGCCGGCGGGGCTTAAGGAGTTTGAGGAAATCTCCCAAGGCAAGTACACAGCCCCGTCGACGCCGGGTGATCTCCTCTTCCATTTCCGCGCGGAGTCCTATGACGTATGTCACGAGCTGGCGTCGCAGATTCTCACGAAACTCGGTGACGCGGTGCGCGTGCTCGATGAGACGCAGGGTTTCAAGTACCTGGACGGCCGCGACCTGTTGGGCTTCGTGGATGGCTCGGCTAACCCGACGGATAACGAGGCGCTCGAGACTGTCCTCCTGCCCGAGGACGCGGATTACCCGCGCGGTTCCTATGTCACCGTGCAGAAATACACGCATGACCTCAAGGCGTGGGCGCAGCTCACCGTCGAGGAACAAGAAGACGTCATTGGCCGATCCAAGGTCGACGACATCGAGATGGACGACGACGTCAAGCCGTCTAACTCCCACGTAGCACTCAACGACCTGGACGAGGATATCTACCGCGAGAACATGGCGTTTGGTTCTTTCGCCTCGGGCGAAATGGGCACGTACTTCATCGGCTACGCGCGCGACCCGGAGTTCGTCAACGAGCGCCTGCGCAATATGTTCATCGGCGATCCGGTGGGCAATTACGACCGTATCCTGGACTTTTCCACGGCCGTGACGGGCACGAACTTCTTCGTGCCGAGCCTCACCCTCATGGGCGAGTTCAGTGAGCTGCCACTTCCCTAGCCTGCTGTATTAAATAGTAAAGCGCGGTGCCAGGACGGTCCCGCGCTTTTAGCGTTAGTTAAGCGCGCGGCGATGGATGAGCGCCGCGACGACCGCGCCGGTGATATGGGCGTCCACCCGACATGCTCGATGCACCACATGGGTATCAGTGACTCGCTGCTAGCCCTGGCCAACGCGAGCGGCGAGGCCAAGGTGCCAGAGGGTGCGACGTGCTGTGGCACCGCCGACGACCGCGGGCTGTTCCACCCGGAGCTCGTCGAATCCGCGACCCGCGAGGAGCGCGCCTCCCTCAACGCAGAGCACTTCGACGCGTTTGTCTCGGACAACCGCACGTGCGAGATGGGCTTGGAGATGATGACCGGCCGCACGTACGACTCCATTGCTGTGCTGCTCGAGCGCGCGTCTCGCCCAGTGGTCACACCCTAGCCTGTGCCACATTGCCCACCGCGCCTAAACGCGCGCGTTTCATTCCGTGGAACGATGCGACACGCCGTGGAACCGCTGCCCGCCTTCGTTGTGACGAGGGCGGGCAGTTGCCGTTTTTCGGGTTGACCTCGGAGTCTTGGAGTGCCAACGAAACGCGCGTGAGAAATCGATGGACTAGTTCAAAGAATTCCGTAGAATGGTCTTGCAATTTCATGACATGAGATATTATGCTTGGGCACATTCACCAATTGGGTGATAGAAACTTCATTTCTCTTAATGCACAAGGAGGGTTTTGCCGTGACGACGACCGCACCTGCCACAGCACCCGCCGCCACTACCACGACGGCACAATTGACTAAGCGCGATCGTCGACGCATCGCTTTCGCGTCGACCATCGGCACCACCATCGAGTTCTACGATTTCTATATTTATGCCACGGCTGCCGTCGCCGTGTTCCCCTACCTCTTCTTCCCGAAGACGGAAGACCCCACGATTGCACTGCTCCAGTCCTTCGCCACCTTTGGCCTCGCGTTCGTTGCCCGCCCGCTGGGCTCGGTCGTCTTCGGCCACTTCGGTGACCGCATCGGCCGCAAGGCCACCCTGGTGGGCGCGCTGCTCACCATGGGTATCGCCACCTTCATCATCGGCATCCTTCCCACCTACGCCACCGCGGGCATCCTTGCACCAGCGCTGCTGGCGCTCATGCGCTTCTGCCAGGGCCTGGGCCTGGGCGGCGAGTGGTCCGGAGCGGCCCTGCTGGCCTCCGAGACCGCCGAAGACGGCAAGCGTGCGAAGGCCGCCATGTGGCCGCAGTTCGGCGCCCCGTTCGGCTTCTTTCTCGCTAATGGCTTCTTCCTCACCTTGGTCGCCACCATGGACTACCACCGTGGCGACACGACGGGCACGTTCATGGAGTGGGGCTGGCGCCTGCCGTTCCTGAGCTCTGCGGTGATGGTCCTCATCGGCCTCTACGTCCGCCTGAAGCTGGAAGAAACTCCGGTCTTCCAGCAGGCTGTGGACTCCGGCAAGAAGGCCAAGTCCCCCATCCTCGAGGTTTTCAAGACTGCATGGCTCCCCACCCTCATCGGCACCTTCGTCATGGTGTCCTGCTACACGCTGTTCTACCTGGTCACCACCTGGATCCTGTCCTACGGCATCGGCGATAGCTCCAAAGGCCTGGGCCTGAACATCCCGTACATCCAGTTCCTGGAAATCCAGCTGATCTCCATCTTCGCCTTCATAGTCGGCATCCCTGTCGCCTCGCTGCTGGCTGATAAGTATGGCCGCAAGCCGGTCCTCACGGTGACCTCCGCCATCATGATAGCCTTCGGCTTCACGTTCCCGTTCTTCCTAGACATCGAAACGGCGACCACCGGTTCCGTCCTGGCCTTCCTCACGCTCGGCATGTTCATCATGGGCCTCATCTTCGGTCCGATGTCTGCGGTCCTGCCTGAGCTGTTCCCGACCAACGTCCGCTACACCGGCTCCGGTATCGCGTACAACGTCTCCTCCATCCTGGGCGCTGCGGTTGCGCCATTCATCGCCACCTGGCTGGTGAAGACGCAGGGTGTCGCCGCCGTCGGCTACTACCTCATCATCGTCTCCGCCCTCTCCCTGGTCGCTATCATCGCGATGCGCGAGATGAGCAAGGTCGACCTCACCGAGGTCTAAACCCCACACTCCGCACAGACCAATCCCCCGCGAACAGGAGCGCGGGGGATTTCTCGTGTGCGAGCTCGGCTGGCCTAACGGCGGCCGCCGCGATTGCGGTGGACGAGCGTGAACTGGACGGAGTCCGCCATGCCGAGCGCGAAGAGCGCCTCGCGCAGCGCGAATTGATAGGTCCACAGGCGGCGGTAGACCGGGTCGAAGCCGGCGGCGGCGGCCTCGCGGAGGTGGCCCACGAAGAAGGAGCGCTCCTGCTCGAGAGACTCTCGGTAGTGCGGTCCGGTGTGGGTCTGGGCCACAATGCGCAGGCCGGTGCTACGCTCGACCAACTTGTTGATCTCGGGGACGGTGAGCAGGCCAAGACCGGGCCACACGTAGGCCTTGAGCGCCTGCAGCGCGTCGCGACCGGGGCCGGTCATCTGCTCCGTGGCGACGGTCGTTTGGATCACGGCGCGGCCGCTGGCATCGAGAAGCCGGTCGATGGCCTGCACGTAGCGTCCACGCTCCCGACTGCCCAGGGATTCCAGGGCCTCGATGGAGATGATCGCGTCATACCGACCGCGCCATTCCTGCGGGCTCGGCACGAGGTGCTCGATATCTTGGCAGGCCACGTTGTCAGAGACACCAGCGAGCACGAGATGCTCGCGGACGGCCTCGGCACGCTCGGGGTCAGCCGTAAGAATATCGACGACAGCGCGGCGCTCGGCCGCCTGAACGGCGGCCTGGAGACCCGTCGCCGGGAAAACCAGGACGTGGGAGCCGGCGCCGACACGGGTGGCATCGGCAAGCCAGGCTGCGGCGCGCTCTTGGGCGGAGCGCAAATCCTCGCGGTCGACGGCGGTGGGCTCCGACAGATGGGTGACGTCGACGAAGTGCTCCTTGGCGCCGGAGCGCTCATAGGCCGGCACTGACTCGCGAACCGTCGTCGGCACGCCCGTGGAAAAAATTCCGCCCTGGTGGCTCACGCGATCCCCGGCGTAGAGCTTTACCAGCTCTGTGGGCAGCTCCCCGCCCGTCGCGGGCGATTCGGGCACTGCGGGGGTCTTGGGTGCGTACCCAGCACCGAGCAGGCGCTTGAGGACACGCACGAGATGCGCGGAGTCCGGCGTCGTCCACTCTCCGGCGAGATAGGACTCCGCGAAGCCTACCCAGCCGCCGTGCGCGAGGCGGTCGAAGAGCGCGTCATGCGCGACCCGCAGGTCAGCGTCAGCGCCCTCTAGTACCAGTCCCGCCGCGTCGCAGGCCTGCGCAAACTGAGCCTCCGCGCGCCGGGCACGCCACGCGCCAAAGCGAGGAACGGGCACCTCCGCCACGCCTGGCCACAGCTGCGCATCAATGGCGTCAAGATGGGAATGGCTCACGGTGCCCCTTACTCATTAGAACCGGCGAACGACGGACAATACCCGCCAGTTTAAGCGGCGCAGAGCGCCACAGCGCCCAGGCGGGGCCGCGCGCCCGGAGTATTTTGTGACCTAAACTATGCCGACCAAGGAGCAACCTATTACACTAGCCGGGTAGCTAAAAACACGGCTGTATATCTTTACAAGAGAGGTTTTACTCACACATGGCTGAGAACGCTTTCCGTCCCAACGGCGGCCGCCACCACGTCGTCGTTATTGGTGCAGGCTTCGGCGGCTTAAACGCCGTCAAGTCCTTGAAGAACGCTGATGTTGACGTCACGCTCATCGACAAGAAGAACCACCACCTGTTCCAGCCGATGCTCTACCAGGTAGCCACCGGCCTCGTCTCCTCCGGCGAGATCGCTCCGTCCACCCGCCAGATTCTGCGCGACCAGGACAACGCCCACTTCGTCAACGGCAACGTGACGGACATCGACATCAAAGCCCAGACCGTCACCGCGGCTCTGGACAACACCGAGCGCACCTTCGAGTACGACTCCCTCATCGTCGCCGCTGGCGCTGGCCAGTCCTACTTCGGCAACGACCACTTCGCCGAGTTCGCGCCGGGCATGAAGACCCTGGATGACGCGCTCGAGCTGCGCGCCAACATCATTGCCGCCTTCGAGAAGGCAGAGCTGACCGATGACCCGGCTGAGCGCGAGAAGCTCCTCACCTTCGTCATCGTCGGTGCTGGCCCGACCGGCGTCGAGCTCACCGGCCAGATCGCAGAGATGGCCAAGCGCTCCTTCAACGGCCAGTTCTCCAACTTCTCGCCGTCGTCTGCGAAGATTTACCTCCTCGACGGTGCACCGCAGGTCCTGCCGCCGTTCGGCAAGCGCTTGGGCCGCAAAGCACAGCGCACGCTGGAGAAGCTGGGCGTCGACGTACGCCTCAACGCCATGGTCACCAACGTGGACGAGAAGTCCGTGACCTACAAGGACATGAAGACCGAACAGGAGACCACCATCGAGGCTGGCGTCAAGATCTGGTCCGCCGGTGTTGCCGCTTCCCCGCTGGGCAAGATGGTTGCCGAACAAGCTGGCGTCGAGACCGACCGCGCAGGCCGCGTCCCGGTTAACGAGGACCTCACCCTGGGCGAGTACTCCAACGTCTACGTCATCGGCGACATGATGGGTCTTAACCGTCTGCCGGGCCTGGCACAGGTCGCCATGCAGGGTGGCGCACACGCTGCCAAGCTCATCGAGGCCAAGCTGGATGAGGAGTCCACTGCCAACGAAAAGGAGGCCTTCGACTACTTCGATAAGGGCTCCATGGCCGTCATCTCCCGCTTCAACGCTGTGGTGAAGATGGGCAAGACCGAAATGACCGGCTTCCCGGCATGGATCGCCTGGCTGGCTCTCCACGTCGCATACCTCGTCGGCTTCCGTTCCCGCGCCATCGTGGCCCTCAACTGGCTCATCAATGCCGTCTCCCCGGTCCGCGGCAACCTCGCAATCACGGACCAGCAGCGTTTGGCCCGCAACAAGATGGGCAAGGACGCGTAAGTCTTCTCTTCCCCATCATTCCCCCGTCTCGCTGTATCGCGAACGGGGGATTTTTATGCCCAAAACCGCGCACACACCTACGGTCCTTTGTTAGTGTCGAGAGCGCAACATGGGGTGCCAAGGCTCGAAGCCGCGGCTGAGATAACACCCATCGAACCTGCACTGAGTTAGAACTAGCGAAGGGATCGTTGTGAACGACGCCGTTATTGGCGCGCCTGCTTCGGCGCGCATTCCTGCAGTACCCCGCGTACTCTCCATCGCCGGAACGGACCCCACGGGCGGGGCCGGCATCCAGGCAGACCTCAAATCCATCGCCGCGGCAGGCGGCTACGGCATGTCCGCCGTGACCGCCCTCGTCGCACAGAATACCCAGGGCGTGCGCGAGGTCCACACCCCGCCGGTCGAGTTCCTCCGCGCGCAGCTTACCGCCGTGGCCTCAGACGTCACCATTGACGCGGTGAAGATTGGCATGTTGGGCAGCGCCGCCATCGTGGCGGAGGTCTCACGCTTTCTCGCCCAACTCTCGGACGTGCCCGTGGTCCTCGACCCCGTCATGGTGGCCACGAGCGGCGACCGCCTCCTCGACCGCGACGCGGAGGCCGCCGTGCGCGAGCTGTGCGCACGTGCCACCGTAGTCACGCCCAACCTCAAGGAGCTCGCCGTGCTCACGCAGACGGCCGAGGCCACCACGCTCGAGGAAGCCATCGCCCACGCCACCGCATGGTCCGCCGACACCCGCACCACGGTCATCGTCAAGGGCGGGCACCTGCGCGGCGACCTCGCCGATAACGCCGTCGTCACCCCGGACGGCGCCGTCCACCGCATCTCCTGTCCGCGCGTGGACACCCCGCACACCCACGGCACGGGGTGTTCCCTCTCCTCGGCGTTGGCCACCCGGCTCGGCGCCGGCGCCTCGCTTTCCGATGCCCTCTCCTGGTCCACCCGCTGGCTCCACGAGGCCATCTCCCACGCGGCCGCCCTTGAGGTCGGCCAGGGCCACGGCCCCGTCGACCATGGGCACCGCGCCCGCCGCCTCGCGGCGGCAGCTTCCACCGTCCCGGCGCGCTTCTACAGCGATGTCACGAGCACTGCGGCCGCCCCCGCGCCCCACGTTTCCGCTGCGGGCCCGGAGACGGCCCGTCTCTGGGAACTCACCGGCGACGCCTGGCAGTCCATTACGCAGCTGCCTTTCATCCAGGCGCTAGGTACCGGCACGCTGCGCGAAGAGGACTTCGCCTTTTACCTGGCGCAGGACGCGCAGTACCTCAACCAGTATTCGAAGGCGCTGGCGCGCTTAGCCGCCCTCGCACCGGACGCCGGCGCGCAGCTTCATTGGGCCTCGGGTGCCGCCGAGTGCCTCGCCATTGAGATGTCCCTTCACAAGGATTGGATTGCGCACCACACCACGACGGTCCCCTCCACAGCGCTCACCGCCCCTTCACGGGTGACAAGCGCCTACACCGACTTCCTTGTCGCCACGACGCACACCGACGACTACGTCGTCGCTGCTGCCGCGGTCCTGCCCTGCTACTGGCTCTACGCTGAGGTCGGCCTCCACCTTGCGGCCCAGAACTCGCCCGAGCATCCCTACAACGCCTGGATCACGCAATACGGCGGCGAGGAATTCCTCACCGGCGTGCGTGCCGCCATCGCGCTCGTCGAAGAAGCGCTCACTGCCGCAGACCCCGCCACGCGCTCGCGTGCCACCCGCGCCTACCTTGCGGCATGTTGGCACGAGGTGGACTTCTTCGACCAGGCTGACCGCCGCTGGTAGCTTCGTGCGGCGGCGTGAGCGTGCCGGTGACACTGAGGTGCTCGTGAGAAGCATTATTCTCTGTGGATAACTGGGCCGATTTTGCCCACTGCATGTGGAAACCGGCGCAGGTTGTCCAGAACAAAATATGTTCCCCTAGCTTCTTTTGGCGCGTGCCTTGAGCTTCTGGGGCATGACAGTTTCTCTCTTCGCAGCTCTTAGCATAGGCGTCTCCTCGCTTCCCGAAGCCGCCGGCACGTCGCTTACTGACATCCTCACCCGCGGTGTCTCCCGCCCCGACGCGCCCACACGAAAACCCCATCGACAGGGCCGATGGGGCTAGACGTCGTGGGCTCCTCGCAGTTCTATGCGAGCAAGCTGCTCGCGTTGGGGCGACGGAAGACGACCACGAGGAACGTCGAATTGGGTCCGAAGGGCTTGAGGTCCCACGACGAGAACGTGTAGTCGGTAACGAAGCCCACGGCCTCGGCGAGTGCAATCATGTCATCGAATTCCCAACCGCGTCCCGCACCCAACGCGACGACGAAGCGGCCGCCTGGCTTGAGCGCGTTGTAGATATTGCGGTACGCGGCCTCGCGGCCGTCCGGCGCGAAGAAGCCCACCACATTGCCAGCGGCTACCGCGATATCAAAGTCATGCTCGTCGATCGCGTCCTCAGAGAGGTCACCCACACGCCAATCCCCCTCCGGGAAGTCATGCACAGCGTGTTCAATGAGGATGGGGTCGACGTCGACGCCCACCACGTCGTGGCCGAGCGCCGCCAGACGCCCGCCAAGGCGGCCGGTGCCGCAGCCAGCGTCGAGGACGCGCGAACCGCGCTCCGCCATCGCGTCAATGAGGCGCGACTCGCCGTGGATGTCTTGGCCCTGCGCCTCTAGCATCTTCCACTTGCGTGCAAAATTATGGGAATGTGCAGGGTTAGCGGCGGTGACTTCTTTCCAGGTAGGCATGCCGTTCAGTATAGGTCGCAAAACGCGCTACTATTAAGCCCGCACTGCGGTGCGTCCGTGTCAGATTGACCACGGCGTGTAGCCCGCACCGTCCAGGCCCCGCCGCGGACGGCCACACCTTACTGCGCAAGGGAGGCAGATTATGGCAGGAGTACCATCTCCGTTCAGGTCGCGTAAGCCGAAGGACCCTGCACCTGCGCACGCCCGCATTCGTGTCCCCGTCGAGCGCGCCATTGAACACTGCCGCGTCTTCGTCGACGGCGAGTCCCTCCCCGGCGAATTCACGCCTGCCACTGCGCAGGACACCGTGGATGAGTACGGCCGCGGCTTTATTTGGGTCGGTCTCCACGAGCCGGACGAGCACCAGATGACCTCCGTCGCCGAGGAATTCCGCATCCACGAACTCATCGTGGAAGACGCCGTCCAGGCACACCAGCGCCCCAAGCTGGAGCGCTACGATGATCAGCTCTTCGTCGTCGCCCGCTCCGTCAACTACCGCGACCACGACGAGGTTATCGATAAGCGCCAAATCATTTCCACCGGTGAGGTGCAGATGATTATCGGCCATAACTTCATCATCACCGTCCGCCACCGCGCGAAGCTGCCCAACCTTGCCTACACTATCGGCGACGACCAGGACCTCGTGGAGCTGGGTCCCGTCGCCATGGCGTGGAAGGTGCTCGATATGCTCGTGGACCGCTATGGCGAGATTGGCAAGCTGCTGGCCATCGAGGTCGACGAACTCGAAGAGATGGTCTTTACGCCCGGCTCCAACTTTGAGATCGACCGTATCTACATGTTCAAGCGCGAGGTCCTCGAGATGAAGCACGCCATCGCACCGCTCTCCGACGCATTGAGCGCCATGATCAGCAACCACAAGGACCTCATCTCAAAGCAGCTGCGCTCCTACCTGCGCGACGTCAACGATCACGAGCTCGTGGTCAAGGACGAGGTCGCACACTTCGACGAGCGCCTTACCTCGCTTATCGATGCCTCCGTTGCCAAGGTCTCCATGCAGCAAAACGCCGATATGCGCACCATCTCCGCCATCGTTGGCATGTGGGCCGCACCCACCATGATCGCTGGCGTCTACGGCATGAACTTCGACAAGATGCCGGAGCTCCACTGGGCGTGGGGCTACCCCTTCGCCGTCTTCCTCATGGTGCTCGTCGTCGCCGTGCTGTGGTTCTGGTTCCGCAAGAATAAGTGGCTCTAAGCCGCCCAACTCCCCCAGCGACTACGCGCCCACAACGATGGTGCGCAGCGTCGACTTCGCCACGAGCTCTCCGCCGTGCGACATCTCGGCTTCCCACAGCTGGGTCCGACGTCCTGTCTGCAGCGGGCGCGCCACGCCCTCGATCGGCCCTTGTTCAACCGAGCGGATGAAGTCGGTCGAGTTGTTCACGCCCACCACGGGTCCGCCGGCCACGATGACGCCGGCGATGGACCCAAGCGACTCCGCAAAAGAAGCGTACACGCCGCCGTTGACGAGCCCCCACGGCTGATGGTGCTGCGGCCCCGCATGAATGACGCCGCGGACCTCGCCGCGGGAAAGGTGCGTATAAAGAATGCCGACCTGGGCATCGAAACCGGTATTCGACTCATTGAGCTCCGCGAGTTCCTCCTGCGTGAGTGGGCGCTGCGCGGCCGTAACAATGAGTCGGTTGAGCAAGTCCTGGCGCGCGTCGGCCGAGGAGTCCTGGTTGGTGTGGTGGCGTGTCATAAGCGTCAAGCTTAGCGCCCAACCTGCCCGACCTCGCCCACTGTGGCTGGCAACGGGCTCCCCGCCCGCGACTCCACACACTCCTACGACAGCACGCACGCAGCCACTACAGATATTCACCACACAATCCCACGCAGACGGGCATCGGCACCGCTCGGTGACGTAGGATAGACCCCATGACTGAAACGAAGAATCTCGCATCGATCGGCGTTGTGGGCCTGGCCGTGATGGGCTCCAACCTGGCACGAAACTTTGCACACAACGGCAACACCGTCGCCGTGTACAACCGCAGCCCGGAAAAGACCCGCGCACTCATCGCGGACCACGGTGATGAGGGCTCGTTCATCCCTTCCGAGACCATCGAAGACTTCGTTGCGTCCCTCGAGCGCCCGCGCAAGGCCATCATCATGGTCCAGGCTGGCAAGGCCACCGATGCCGTCATCAGCCAGCTCGTCGAGGCCATGGACGAGGGCGACATCATCATCGACGGCGGCAACTCGCTCTACACGGACACCATCCGTCGTGAGAAGGAAGTCGCCGCCAAGGGCCGCCACTTCGTCGGCGCCGGCATCTCCGGCGGCGAGGAGGGCGCGCTCAACGGCCCGTCCATCATGCCGGGCGGCCCGAAGGAGTCCTGGGAGACCCTCGGCCCCATCCTCGAGTCCATCGCCGCGAACGTGGATGGCACCCCGTGCGTGACCCACATCGGACCCGACGGTGCCGGCCACTTCGTGAAGATGGTCCACAACGGCATCGAGTACGCAGACATGCAGGTTATCGGCGAGGCCTACCAGCTCCTGCGCTACGGTTTGAACCTTGAGCCCGCCGCCATCGCGGACATCTTCCGCGAGTGGAACCAGGGTGACCTCGACTCCTACCTCATCGAAATCACCGCTGAGGTTCTCGCACAGAAGGATCCGGCCACCGGCGCCCCGCTCGTCGACGTCATCCTCGACGCCGCGGGCCAGAAGGGCACGGGCCGTTGGACCGCCATCAACGGCCTGGAGCTGGGCACCCCGGTTACCGCCATCGCCGAGGCCGTCTTCGCCCGTGGCCTCTCCTCCGCCACCGCGCAGCGCGCCGCCGCTCAGGAAGGCGGCCTGCCCGCGGGCATCATCGACGACGGCGGAGTCGACCCGGACGAGTTCGTTGAGGACGTACGCCGCGCTCTCTATGCTTCCAAGCTCATCGCCTACTCCCAGGGCTTCGACGAAATCAAGGCTGGCTCAGACCAGTACGGCTGGGACGTCGACCCGCGCGATCTCGCCACCATCTGGCGTGGCGGCTGCATCATCCGCGCGAAGTTCTTGAACCGCATCCGCGAGGCCTACGACACCAACCCGGAGCTTCCGGCCCTCATTCTCGACCCGTACTTCAAGGGCGAGCTGGAGGACCTCATTCAGCCCTGGCGCCGCGTAGTCGCTGCTGCCACGCACATGGGCCTGCCGGTGCCGGTGTTCGCCTCGTCGCTGTCCTACTACGATTCCCTGCGCGCCGAGCGCCTGCCCGCCGCCCTCATCCAGGGCCAGCGCGACTTCTTCGGTGCCCACACCTTCAAGCGCACGGACCGTGAAGGCACGTTCCACATCGAGTGGTCCACGGACCGCTCCCTGACGCAGACCGACGCCTAAGCCTACTAACTGCCTAGGCGCAACCAGCGCACAGGCCAACGCCCCGACCACCTCTTTCAATGAGGCGGCTGGGGCGTTTCCTGTGTCCGCGATCCACTGCTAGAAAGTGGCTTAAACCAAGCCCATCCACTTCCAGTACGTCGCGGAGAAGAGAAGCACAAGCAGGTAGCCCACGATGGTGAGCGGAACACCCGTCTTGAGGAACTGCTTGGTGGAAAACGCGCCGGTACCGTAGGCCAGCATGTTCTGCGGTGCGGAAACCGGCAGCAGGAAGCCGAAGCAGATAACGAACTGCTGGATGACGACGAAGCCAATGCCGTCGTTGGGCAGAGACAGCGTCGAGGCGAGCGCAATGAAGACCGGGATAAGGGCCGAAGCCAACGAGGTCGCGGACGCGAAGCCTAGGTGGATGAAGATATTGAACAGTGCCACGAGCGCAATCGTTGCGAGGATGGGCAGGGAGTCAAGGCCCATGAGACCGAAAGTCTTCTCCGACAGCCAGGTCGCAGCACCCGTGTCCAAAAGGAAGGAGCCGAGCGAGATACCGATGGCGAAGACGATGAGCGTACCCCAGCTCACCTTGGCCTGAGCTTCCTTCCAGGTAAATACGCCCACGCCCGGAAGCAGCATGATGGCCACAGCCACGGCTGTGACGACAGCGGAGCTGATCGGGTGGAGAAGATCCTCCGTCGCCCAGAAGCACAGCAGCAGAACGGAGATGACCACGAGTCGTTTCTCAGCACCGGACATGGGACCCAAGTCACGAAGCTGCTTGGCGACGAGTTCTTTGCCACCCTCAATCCGGTCGGTCTCGGGCTTGATAACTGCGCGCATGATGAAGTACAACGCAACGGACATGAGCACTGACCACGGTGCGGCCCAGAGGAGCCACTGGCCCCAGCTCACGGACTGGTCCATCTGCTTTTCAATGAAGCCAACCGCTACGAGATTCTGCGCAGCTGCGGTCTTAATGCCCACGTTCCAGATGGACACGGCCTGCGCCGCAGTGATGACCAGGAGCGCACCAAGCTTCGAATTATTCGACAAGCCGAAGGCCGCGACCATGCCCAGCAGAATCGGGACCACTGCACCAGCACGCGCAGTTGCGGACGGTACGAAGAAAGCCAGGATAATGGCGATGACGATGGCGCCGGCCACGATATGCGACGTCTTCTCCCCCGCTACTTTGAGCACGACGAGCGCAATGCGCTTGTGCAAGCCCGTGACCTGCATGGCACCGGCAAGGATAAGCGCCGCCGCGACGAGCGCGACCGCCGAGGACGAAAAGCCGTCCATGGCCACGCCGAGCGCCTTCGAGGTACCGATGATCTCACCGGGATTTTCAGGATCGGGCGTGAGTCCCAGGATCACCGAAATAAGGCCCACGAAAAGTAGGGCACTCACCGGATACGACACGGCTTCCGTCACCCACATGATGACAGCGAACGCAAGCATCGCCAAGGCCACTTGACCCGGCTGGTTCAAGGACTCGATGGGAAGCACAAGCACGGTGACCAACGCCGCGACAGCGACGAAGAACCAGGCCGCGTTAATATCGAACGCACGCTTCTTCACAGGGGCTGCTGCGCTGTCCGCTCGCTTTTCGTGCACGGCAGCGGCGCCGCCTGACGTGTTTTCTTGAGACATTCGTCTCACTCCTTTAGTGCTCTCACCGCACGGTGCCACACATGCCCCGGCGGCCGCAGGAACTCCCACGGGGTGATGCGCGCCAGCCCCCCGCGGGACCACCTCATAGGCCCACTTTGGCGAATACTCGCCCATGCATGCCATATAGTCGCGCCCTTGTCCTCTGGGCTTTCGCGCCGTACCCCTTTAGGTTATAATCTCTTGTGGATATCTTCTAACCAAGCAGTCCCTCACGCCTATGGGATTTCTCACGTCACGGTCACAAAAGCGAATAAAACACCCATTTCACCGGCGATCCGTGTTTTCATCCATCCCGGCTATAGACTGGATAAACAATGACTACTTTCGCCGATCTTGGCCTGCCTCGCGACATCGTTTACATCCTCTCCCGCCAAGGGATCGAGTCCCCCTTCCCCATCCAAGAAGCCGCCATTCCGGACGCGCTCGCGGGCAAGGACGTCCTCGGCCGCGGCCCCACGGGCTCCGGCAAGACCTTTACTTTTGGTCTGCCCATCATCACCCGCCTGGCGGACTCCGGCGCGTCCAAGCCACAGCGCCCGCGCGGCCTCATCCTCGCGCCCACCCGCGAGCTCGCCATCCAAATCCAGGAACGCCTCGACGAGCCCGCTAATGCGCTGGGCCTGCGCACCCTCGCCGTCGTCGGCGGCGTCAACATCAACCACCACATCCGCGCACTCGCCCGCCCCGTCGACATCCTCGTCGCCACCCCAGGCCGCGCACAGGACCTCATCAACCAGAAGAAGCTCTCCCTCGCCGACGTGCAGATCACAGCCCTCGACGAGGCCGACCACATGGCTGACATGGGCTTCCTACCTCAGGTGCGCAAGCTCCTCGACCTCACGTCGAACACTGGCCAGCGCCTGCTCTTCTCCGCCACGCTTGATGGCGACGTCAACAAGCTGGTCAAGCAGTACATGCACAACCCGGTGACGCACTCCACCGCGCCGGTCGAGGCCGCCGTGGGCACCATGGAGCACTTCGTCGCCTTCGTCGGCGACCGCGACACCCGCAACGACGTCGTGCTCACCCTCGGCGCACGCGAGGGCAAGACCATCATGTTTATGCGCACCAAGCACGGCGTCGATCGCCAGGCGAAGAAACTGCGTCGCGCCGGCATCAACGCGATGCCGCTGCACGGTGATAAGGGTCAGGGTGCACGCACCCGCGCCATCGAGGGCTTTGGCGACGGCTCCGTGCCGGTCCTCGTCGCCACCGATATCGCTGCTCGCGGCATCGACATCGACGATGTCTCGCTCGTCGTCCACGTCGATCCGCCCGCGGAACACAAGGCTTACCTCCACCGTGCGGGACGTACGGCCCGCGGTGGCCACTCCGGCACCGTGCTCACTCTCGTCATGGACCAGCAGCGCGACGAGGTCGCCGCGCTGCTGAAGAAGGCCGGCGTCGAGGCCCGCAAGCTCGAGCTTGCCGATGCCCCCTCGCCCGCCCTCGACCCCGAGCTCGTCCGCATCACGGGGGCGCGCAAGCCTACCGGCGCTCCGTTGCCGCCTCCGGGCCAGGCCGTGCAGGGCGGCCAGTCCTCGGCGAAGAAGTCAGGCGCACCGAAGTCGTCGGGCGAGGGCCGCAGGTCCCGCTCACGTCGCGGAAAGTCCTCGAACGGCGGCGCACGCGAGGACTCCGCAGGCGGCTCACGTTCTGGCTCGCGCCGTCGTTCCACACGTCGCAGCAATGGCGGTCAGAATGGCCAAGGCGGCGGCAACTCCCACAGGGGTGGCCAAGGACGAGGTGGTCAAGGTCGCGGCGGACGACAGGGTCGCCAGGGGCGCTCGTGATGGCGAGCTTGTCCGCACTCACATACCTCACCCCGGAGGAGTGGAAGCCGCGCCATGCGGCTCACGTCGCCGCGGCCGAGGAACGCCTTGCGCGGTTCCGGCACCCCGGCGGCTATCACCCGGTCTACGACTTCCTCTTCGAGTACTACCCGGTCCGCCCGTCCCACCTCACGCGCTGGCACCCGGGCTTCGGCACGGCGCTGCTCGGCGAGCCGACGGATATACCGCAGGCGGAATATCGCGACTATCGCGTCGTCGACACCCCGCGCGGTCCGGCCGTCACCGTAGACCTCGACGCATTGTGGGCACGCCGCGGCGAGTCTTTTACGTATATACGCGACCTCATGGCGAAATCGACGGTCAACCCCACGAGCTTCGATTGCTTTGGCTTGCACGAGTGGGCGATGGTCTACAAAACGGACACTCCGCGCCACGACCTTCCGCTGCGCCTTGGCGCGGAGGGAACGAATACCGTGGTCGAAGCCAATCGCATCAAGTGCACACACTATGACGCGTTTCGCTTCTTCACCGAACCGGCCCGGCCGCTCAACCTCACAGTCTTGACGCGCGAGAGTCAGCCCGACCACGACCAGGCCGGCTGCGTCCACGCGACGATGGACCTCTACAAGTGGGCCTGGAAACTCGGCCCGCTCGTCCCCGGCGAACTCTTCCTTGAGGCGTTCGACCTCGCGGTGAAGGCACGTACGCTCGACATGGAGGCATCGCCCTACGATTGCCGTGAGTGGGGCTTTGGCGTCGTGCCCATCGAGACCTCTGAAGGCAAGGCAGAATACGTCCATCGCCAGCGTGCACTCGCGGCGGAGGGGAATCCGCTTTGTCAACGGCTTGTCGCACTCGTTGACGCCGCGCGCGCCGCTACACTTTAGCCATTGTGTAATGGGTCGCACATGCGGCCAGACCTCAGGCGGGAAGGACAGCACTCACTCATGGCACGTCATTCAAACGGTAAAGGTACGTATTCGGTGGCCTGGTGGATCATTGTGCTGGCCATCCTCATCGTCGCCGCCCTCGTCTTCGGCATCGGTTGGCTGCTGCGCGGGGGCTCCGATGAAGGGTCCACCTCCGCCGCACCCGCCGCAGCTTCCTCCAGCGCAGGGCCCGCAGACGACAACGCTTCTCAAGCACCTGCCAGCGAGAAGGAAGCACAGGACTCCCCTGATTCTTCGTCTGCGGCGGAGTCCAAGGACGCCTCCGAGTCCTCGGCAGCTCCTTCCAGCGCCGCCCCGGCGAGTGAGAAGCCCAGCGCCGCACACGCACCTGCAGCGCCGGCCGACACGCTCTTCCTCCTCGACACGTCCGACCAGATGGCACCGAACTATGGTGCCGTCGCTGGCGCACTCGCCGACACCGCGCAAGCGCTCGGCGCCGCTGGCCAATCCGTCGCGTTGTGGAACTACTCCTCGCCGCTCTCGCCCACCGCAACAGTCGGCTACCGCGACAATGTCGGATTCGGTGCCGCTGGTGACGTAGCTGCCGCCGCAACACAGTTCGGAACCGGTGGCGTCCCGCAAACGCGAAGCGCTGTCATCGCAGCACTCGCCACCGCCCGCGATCAAGCCAACGCCACTGGCAAGGGCGCCCGCGTCGTCCTGGTCACCACCGGCACCGCCCAGGACATGGACGACGCCGCCTTCACCGCGGCACTCGACGACGTCCGCAGCGACAATGTGAAGCTCTCCGTAGTCCAGATCAGCGGTGACAAGGATGAGGCCTTGGCTAAGGCAGCAGCCTCCTACGCCACAGCATCCCCGAACGACGCCGCCAAGGCTCTCGCCACCGCCTCCGGCGTTTAACCACGTGCCTACGTGGCTTCCCAGCCTCCGTTCCTTTCACCGGCCCCGCTCACGCGGGGCCGGTGCCCTTCTTGGTCGTCGATGAATCGACGTTGCCGAACGCACGCGCTGGCGGCGCGCGTCGATCACACTGTTGCCCTCTACCTTCCTGCGACGTGGAGCGGGTTCCCGATTCATGCCCATGCACGAACGAGACCGCTGTACACAACACCGTCGCACAAGACAGCACGAACCCCGTCGTCTATCCCGTGAGCGTGGATAGACGGCGGGGTTACGCTTGAAGCGCTGCCTTAGGAGGTCTTGCGCTGGCGGCGAGCAGCGAGCTCGTCGAGACCAACAACCTCGGCCACTGGGGCATCGACAGGCTCGACGCGCTCGGACGGGAAGTTGGAGATGGTACCGGTAAGTTCCTTGACAATGCCCGGCACGGCAATGCCGAAGACGCCCTGGCCACCGGCGAGAAGGTCGATGACCTCTTCGTTGGAGCGGCACTCGTAAACGGTCGTGCCGTCGGAGACGAGGGTGAGTTCAGCGAGGTCGTTCACGCCGCGGTCACGCAGGCCCTCGACGGCCAAACGGATATTCTGCAGCGAAATACCAGTGTCAAGCAGGCGCTTGACGATCTTGAGGACGAGGACGTCCTTGAAAGAGTACAGACGCTGCGAACCGGAGCCGCGTGCGGTGCGGATGGACGGGTTGACCAGGTCCGTGCGTGCCCAGTAATCAAGCTGACGGTAGGTGATGCCGGCGACCTGGCAGGCGATCGGGACGCGGTAGCCCACTTCCTCGTCCGGGCCGAGGTCGAAGAGGGACTCTTGCACTGCCCGTTCCTTCAGCTGATTGTCTTCGGTATTGCTCACGGTATTCTCCACTGGTCTAGGCCTAGCGATCCTTGTCTCAGCCAGAATTGCAGCTGGCGAGTCAAGTCCTAGGACTTATTAAATTCCACTCACGCCGCCTAGTCAACCGTTCTTCGTCGACTGGGCGGCGTCTAACTCTTAAGTAGAACTTTAGACCTTGGAATAAACCTCTGCACCACGAGTCACAGGCGTGTCATTACATCGGCGAAATTTCTTTCACAGATTACCCCCAGGTGTTACCCCCGTGGCGCGTGTGACTGGTGTGAATAGTGTGCGCGTCGGCTTCCTGACGCGATTCGGACCAGTGCTTTCGCCCTTTGATTGGCCTTCGGCGCGTTTAATCGGTCTCGCCGAAGTCCTCGTCTTCCATACCGAGGGAGCGCATCATCGCTTCGAAGTCGGCGTCGGCTTGCGGGTCCCCCGAAGCCGAGGTGCTCTTGGCGTCCCCCTGCGTCGCAGGCTGGTCCGCTTGAATCTCGAGTGGGTAGGACGAGCTTAAGTATTCATCGAGTGCCTCAAGCGTGGTAAAGATAGCGACCTGAGCCAAGTCCTCCTCGTCCATGGTGAGGTCGACGCCAAAGCGGTCCGCCAGGATAATGGCGTCGCAGGCTGACACCTCGACGCTGCTGCCGCTGGCAGAGACGACATCGAAGAGGAAGACTCCCTCGTTATATGTCGACAGGGAGATGGCCTCGACGCCGCCCTGGTCGTCGAAGACGTCAATGAGAGCATCGATGGCGCGGCGGCGCTGACCTTCATAGCCCTTGACATACGCGGCGGCGAGACGCGGCTCCTGGCCCGTGGTCCAGATGGGCACGACACGCTGCTGGCCTTCAGGCTGCAGAGCGATGCAGCTGAAGTCCTCGGTGACGTCCAACACGATGTCGATGAGCGCAAGTGCGACGGTGGCCATGATTCCTCCCTAAAGGAAAGCGGGTACGACGAACAGCGGCGAGAGCGAGCGTTTAGGCGTTGAACTCGTTGCGCAGGTCCGTCTTCACCAGCGTGCCGTGCAGAGACACCACGAGCGCGGTCATCTGCTGAGAGAGTTCTTCGGCCTTCTGGCGCGCGGTATCCGACTTGCCGTTGGCGACGGGAGTGGCGGCCTGGGCGATGAGGTCAGCCTGACGACGTGCGTTGTTGCGCAGCGTCTTGAGCGAACGCTCATCAAAACCGAAAGCCTTGAGTGCGAGCGCCGTGGATACGACGGCGGCGTCATCCGCGGTGAAGAAGCCGGACTCGTCCGGCGTGATGAGGCCCAGTTTGGCGAGGGAGGCGACCTCTTCTTCGGTGCAGCCGGCCTGCGCGGCGACATCGGCGTCGGTAAGCCGCGTCAGGGCCGGGGCGCGGAACTGGTCGGCGCGCACGAGGGTCTCGCCGAGGCTGGCGCCCACGATGGCGGTCACCTGGCCGGAATCCATAGCTTCAAGCTGCTCACGAATGACCTTGAGCGGCGTGTAGTTGTCACGCTGGGTCTGCAGAATAAAGCGCAGACGGTCAACGTCGGACTCCGTGAAGCGGCGGTAACCCGAGGCCGTGCGCTGCGGTGTGATAAGCCCCTCGGACTCCAGGAAGCGGATCTTAGACACGGTGACGTCAGGGAACTGCTGATTAAGTGTCTGCAACACCACGCCAATAGACATGGTCTTAGCCTTCTTCACTCCTGCCTTGGGCTGCGTGCGGAATGCCGCGGAGCCTTGGTCGCGTGCTACTGCGTTCACTGGTTTATAACTCGCCGTATCTCTCGGGATTGTCTACTTCACTAAGGGGTATGACTTCGCGCCGCTACTATGCGGTGGCGCTACGCCGAGCCGGTGGTACAAGCACGGGCGACGCAGTGCGCGGGAAGCCGAATACGCCGCGCGACGGCCAAGTGTGCCGGACCGCCGCGCTACGCGTTTTTGTCTAGATTAGTTCTTGCCGGCGATGAAGACCAGACGGAACTTACCAATCTGGATTTCGTCACCCACCTCGAGAACCTGTGAGTTGCGCGGCTCGCGGTTCACGTAGGTGCCGTTGAGGGATCCCACGTCGACGACCTCGAACTGGCCGTCTTTGATGCGGAACTCCGCGTGGCGGCGGGAAACGGTGACATCGTCGAGGAAGATGTCTGCCTCCGGGTGGCGGCCCACGGTGGTGGTCTCCTGGTCCAAGAGGAAGCGCGCACCCGCGTTGGGACCACGCTTGACAACAAGCAGGCCCTGGCCGGCGGGCAGGTTGTCCGCACCCGTCACGGTGTTATCGGTGGCGGCGCCGGATTCCATCTCCTTTAGAAGGTCTGCGCGGAAGACAGAAGTGGTTTCCACCTGCGGTTCCGGGGTTCCAGTATGTTCGCTCATTATTACCTCCGATGTTTCGGACCAAAAGTTAACTGCTTTCAATCATAGCGATCCGCCTCGCTCGGCGGCGCCGTTGGAGTTATTTAATTTAACGGAAGATGTTTCCGATGCTGCTCATGACGGAGTTTCCAGAACCGGACAGCGGGTTATCGGAAACCATGTACGTCCACGTCGCACTCGGACGCGACAAACCCAAATCGTTAAGGTGTGCGCCGTCCTCGTCGATGAGGACGTCGTTAAAGGTCTCCACCGCCTGATCCACCGCGCGTTGAGCCAGCTGCTTGAACTCGCGCACAGCAATGCGGTGATACTCGTCGATGGGCGTCTGGCGCGCGATGGCACGCAGGTGGATGGACTCGCGGACATCGTCCATGAGCTCGAGGTGGTCGGCCCACGCGAGGTCGAGGTGATAGAGCATGATCTCGCGCGCGGCAGCGACGCGGGTTTCCTCCGGCAGGGCTTCCAGCGCGGCGGCCTTCTGCGGCGCGCGCTGCTGGAATTCTTTCCACGCTTGGTCCGTGTCGAGAAGCACGGCGCGGCGCTCATCGATGATGATGCGCTGATCCGCGAGCAGCTGGTTGTACTTCCACGTCTGGGCGTGGATTTCCAGCAACTGGCCTTCCGTCACGCGCTGGCAATGAGCGATGAAGTCGGAGACGCGCTTGGACTCGATGCGCCCGTCCGGCCCGGGCTGCGCGGATAGCGACTCATCCTCGCCGCCCTGACGGACCACGTCATCCTCGAGGGAGACGAAGAAGATGCTCAAACCGGGATCGCCCTGGCGCCCGGCACGGCCACGCAGCTGGTTGTCGAGACGCGCCGTGCGGTGGCGGGTCGTGCCAATGACGGCGAGGCCGCCGAGGTCCGCGACCGTGTCGTGATCGCCCTCATCCGCGCCGCCGAGCTTGATGTCGGTGCCGCGGCCTGCCATCTGCGTGGAGACCGTCACGCGGCCGATATCGCCGGCTTCGGCGACGATGCGTGCTTCCTCCGCGTCGTTCTTTGCGTTGAGGACATTGACGTCGATTCCGCGCTCGCGCAGGACCTCGGCCAAATCCTCAGACTCGGCGACATCGTGGGTGCCCACGAGCACCGGCTGGCCAGTGGAGTGGATGGCGATGATCTCTTCGACGATCGCCTTGTTCTTCTCCTCGGCTGTGGCGTAGATGCGGTCCGCCTCGTCGAAGCGGCGCAGCTCCTTGTTGCGGTCGATGACGGAGACGTGAAGGTCATAGAACTGACGCAGCTGGTCGGTCGCCTCGACGGCGGTACCAGTCATGCCGCACACGAGCGGGTAACGGCGCATCAGCTCCTGGAGCGTGACAGTGTCGAGGATGCGGCCGCCCTCGGAGACCTCAAGGCCTTCTTTGGCCTCGACGGCGGCCTGCAGGCCGTCTGGCCACCGTTGGAGGTCTGCGACGCGGCCGCGGGAGGCATCGATAAGCTGCAGCTTGCCGTCGGTGACGATGTAGTGAATGTCGCGGATGAGCAGGGCCTTGGCGTGGAGCGCCAAGTTGACCTTGACCAGGATCGTGCCGATGTTCTCCTCCGAGTAGAGGGAGTCGATGCCCAGCTCGCGCTCGACTCGCGCGGCACCGTCGTCGGTGAGCGCCACGGTGCGGCCATCCTCGGCGATGGTGTAGTCCAGGTCCTCGCGCAAGCGAGAGACGACATTCGTGATGTGGCCTGTGGGGGCCTCGCCCGGGCGGTTACCGGCGAGCACGAGCGGGACGAGAGCCTCGTCGACGAGCACGGAGTCTGCCTCGTCGACGAGCGCGACATCCGCGCGCGCTTGGACGGTCTGGGAGCGGTCCGTGATTTGGTTATCGCGCAGCACGTCGAAGCCCAGCTCGTTGACCGGGGCGTAGATAATGTCGCTGCGGTAGGCCGCGCGGCGGGAGTCCTGGTCCAACTTCTCGGTAACCGAGGCAACTGTGAGGCCAAAGAATTCGACGAGCGGGCGCATCCACTCCGCGTCGCGCTCGGCCAAGTAGTTGTTCACGGTGACGAGGTGAACGCGCTTGCCTGTAAGTGCGAACCCGGTGGCGGCCATGGCACCCACGAGGGTCTTGCCCTCACCTGTGGCCATCTGGATGACGTCGCCCTCGAGCAGACGCAGCACGGCCTGGGACTGGACGTTGAAGGGGTGCATGCCCAGGCGGCGCTCGCTCGCGACGGCAAGCGCGGCGAGGAAGGCTGACTTATCGGCGATCGCGCCGTCACGCACGGCGTCGCGCGCGTGCTGCGCGACCTCGGCGTCGCTGAGCTGCGCCAGAGACTGCGTCGCCGCAGCCGAATCGTTGACGATGGCTTTGGACTTCTTATCGTTGCGCTCGGATTGCGCACCCATCGCTTTCCAGAACCAGCCAAATGCACCCATGCGGGGCCTCCTTCATGCTTGACGTCGCCGCTCACCGCGCGGCCGCTGCGATCGCACGGGCGGCCCATTCACGGGAAAGATGAATTAGTATCTCTCCTACTCTAGCCGCCGCAGCCCACGGCTTGGGCGGAAGCATGGGGCGAGCGTGCTATGAGTTACATCTACGCGCACACTTCGTGTGCCGCACGCTCGCTCGCACGAGTTCGCTCGTGCCCGCTATTGTGGAATCCATGCAATCCGTGAATGTGACTGTCCCTTCGAGTGCCGGCACCGCGATGGCGGGAACCATCGACTTCCCTGATTCAGCGCCCAAGGCTTTCGCCATCTTCGCGCACTGCTTTGCAGGCTCGCGCCACACCCCGGGTGCGGCGCGCACAGCCAAGCAGCTCACCAACTTCGGCATCGCCACGCTGCGCTTCGACTTCCCGGGTCTCGGCCAGTCCGAGGGCAACTTCGCAGAGACGAGCTTTAGTCAAAATGTCGCGGATATCGTCGCGGCCGCCGAGTGGCTCACGGAGAACTACCGCGCCCCGCAGCTACTCATGGGTCACTCCCTCGGCGGCGCCGCATCCCTGGCCGCCGGCAGCAAGATCGACTCGCTACGTGCCATCGCCACGCTCGGCGCACCGTTTGACCCGGCACACTCGGTGCTTCACTATGCAGACAAGATCGGCGAAGTCGACGCCAACGGTGAAGTCGAGGTCACTCTCGGCGGCCGCGCGCTTACCATTTCCCGCCACTTCCTCGAGGACCTCGCAGATACCAACCCGGTGACCTACCTCTCGCGACTACGCAAGCCTCTCATGGTGCTGCACTCGCCCATCGACCAGACCGTGGGCATTGATAACGCGCAGAACATCTTCCTGTCCACGCGCTACCCCAAGTCCCTCGTGGCGCTCGATAAGGCGGACCACCTGCTCACCAAGCAAGACGCCGCCGCGCGCGCTGCCGATCTCATTGGCGGCTGGGCCGAGCAGTTCATCATCCCGGACAGCGAGCCCGAAGACGTCTCCCCGGACTCCGCCGTCACGCACACCGCGATCGGCACCAAGGTGGGCGTGGTCGTGCGTTCCAATAACCAGTCCGTCTTTGCAGACCGTTCGCGCAAGAACGGCGGCAAGGGCAAGGGCATCACGGCTGAGGGCCTGCTCATGTCCGCCATCGCCACAGGCACCCACCAGTCGCTCATCGACGCGGCCAAGGCAGCCAAGGTCGACAAGGCGATCGAAGATATCTCGGTGACGGTCACGCACGTGCACGACTCAACCTTCGAGCGCCGCATTGAGATCACCGGCGATATCAGCGAAGGACAGTGCGCCCAGCTGCGCTCTACTGCCCGTGGCGCCGGGATTGACACCCTCATTGGCCATACTCATATCGTCGACGTGGAGCCCTAAACCACTCCGCGTCCCCACGCCCCTGTCCCGCACCACATGTCGGCGCGCCGGGCAGGGGCGTCTACTATTTTCCTCATGGCTTCCACTCCCCTCGTCCTGCACCCGCTTGCCGATGCCGCCCGCTGCCCCTGCGGCACAGGCCTCACCTTCGGCGAGTGTTGCGGCAAGTACCACAAGGGCGCCGACGCCCCCACGGCTGAGACCCTCATGCGTTCACGCTTTAGCGCCTTCGTCACCGGCGACGAGGAGTACCTGTTACGCACGTGGGACCCGGACACGCGCCCTTATGATCTCCAGCTCAAGGAGACCACCATCCGCTTCTACCGCCTTGACGTCCTCGACACGGAGGGCGGCGGACTCCTTGACGACACCGGCGTCGTCGAGTTCGAGGCCTTCTACAAGGGCTCCGCCAAGGGCTCGCAGCGGGAGCGCTCGCGCTTTTTTAAGCGCGATGGCCAGTGGTTCTACTCCACCGGCGAGGTATCCTAGCGGCACTTTTGTGTCAGCGAACTACCGTGGTGTAATCTAGACCAGTCGCTAACACCAGCGACGGACGGGCTATGGCGCAGTTTGGTAGCGCACTACACTGGGGGTGTAGGGGTCGCAGGTTCAAATCCTGTTAGCCCGACAGCACTAGACGACGGTTTTGCGAATCTAGCTTAAATCATTTGTGAAACCGTCTCCGACAGATAAACCCACCGCTTAGATGCGGTGGGTTTAGTCGTTTTCGCTCTGTTCCAGTCGTTGACTAATAAGGAACACAACATGGTTCGTCCCCTCTAAAACGACTTCTAGCCCGGAGCCCTTTATCGGTTTTCCGAGCTAGATGGATAAAAGTATTCAGTTGGTCTTAAGCCGCCTCGCGCGCAGGCGGTGCGTTCGGGCTTGCCTTCTCGCGCGCCGGATCGCGCGGCGGTACAGGTTTACCAGAGTCAGGAGGCGGAGTCTTTTCATCCCGATCCACCCGGCCAAGAAAACGCCGAATCATAGATACATTGGCCGCGACCACATCAAGAGCTGTATAGAAGAAGGCCGCAGCAAAACCGCGTACTGAAGCGTCCTGGGTTTAGTTCCGCTTCTTTTA
>NZ_KQ961756.1:0-835 GCF_001563605.1 Corynebacterium sp. CMW7794 | reverse complement strand
CACAAAATCAATGCACTCTAAAACCGGAAGAGCCACTTAAGACTGATGCGGTGGGGGAGATGGTGCCGGGGCTCATCCCCGCTCACGCGGGGAGCACCAGCAAACCGCGCAGCAGCAAGCCCAGGGCGGGGGCTCATCCCCGCTCACGCGGGGAGCACCGTTAAGGGCATTGACGGTGATATTGCGCGTAAGGCTCATCCCCGCTCACGCGGGGAGCACTAACAGCGGGGTGTTTCTTTTCGTTGTACCGTGGGCTCATCCCCGCTCACGCGGGGAGCACTCGGCCTGCTCGGCCTGAACGTCGATCAGCTTGGGCTCATCCCCGCTCACGCGGGGAGCACCTTACGGTAGTCCTCAAAGCTTAGCGCCATGGGGGCTCATCCCCGCTCACGCGGGGAGCACGCCGCTTGAGTCTTCGTGACCGCATCCACAGACGGCTCATCCCCGCTCACGCGGGGAGCACCTGCTCTGCAACCTACTCACTCACGCGGAGGGGGGCTCATCCCCGCTCACGCGGGGAGCACCTAGGGTTCTTTACCGCCGCTGAAGATAAGGACGGCTCATCCCCGCTCACGCGGGGAGCACCACTCGGCGAGCGGGACAGCTTGGCGAGCCGAGGGCTCATCCCCGCTCACGCGGGGAGCACTGGTCTTTCGGCGACTCATGTGTAAATCCTTGGGGCTCATCCCCGCTCACGCGGGGAGCACGGCGTGGCCTGTTCTAGTAGTTCGCGGATGGTGGGCTCATCCCCGCTCACGCGGGGAGCACGTCAGGGTCGGGCCACTCGGTGACGAAACGTGGGGCTCATCCCCGCTCACGCGGGGAGCACCGCCGC
>NZ_KQ961755.1:0-8554 GCF_001563605.1 Corynebacterium sp. CMW7794 | reverse complement strand
CAAATGCCTAGGAACAAAACCCGGGGCACTTCACTGACGCATACTTCAAACCCATCGACTCCTGGCACACACTGCTCAACCCTGACACCAACGCCGTGTCCACTACTCGGGGGACACCCCGCCCACCTCGGCACTCAACCCTGCTGTGGAGGTTACTCGTAGCGAAGCGAGCTGACCATCCCGGTTTCCATGTGATAGGCGTTATGGCAGTGAAATGCCCACTCGCCGGGGTTGTCAGCGATCAGGTCGGCGATCATGGTTTCACCGTGGCGGAGAAGGACCGTGTCCTTGCGTAGTCCGCCGCTGCCAGGCAGCGCCCACGTGTGGCCGTGGATGTGCATGGGATGGGGCATCATGGTCCTGTTGCGCATGACCATCCGCAGGCGCTGGCCCTCCTGCACGGTCGCGGAGGAGGATTGGCCGTCGGTGAGAATGCTCCATTCATACGGCATCATCTGCCCGCCCAGGTCGATGCTGACTTCTCGGTCTGGTGTGCCCTCGGGCAGGAGTGCACGGTCTGCTGGCTTCAGGGAGGACAGAAGCAGTCCGGTGGACGACAACTCGGGGAAGTCGACATCCGGGTGGGGGGCCTGGCCGCCGGCGGTGCGGATGACGGCGAAGGCGCGGTCGTCCTTACCCACCGCCAAAGCCGTGAGCGGGAAGATGCCGTCGCCGAGGATGACCTCAACGTCGACACGCTCGCCCATCGACAGGTAGATCGATTCGGTCTCCCAGGGCTGGACAGGGAAGCCGTCGGTGTGGGTGACGGTCATGCGGTGACCACCGAGGGCCACCTTGAAGATGGTGTCACCGCCGGAGTTGATAAACCGCAGGCGGGCCTTGTCGCCCGGGCGAGCCTCGAAGGTCCGGTGAGCACGGGGGATACGTCCGTTGATGAGGTAGTGCGGATACATCACATCGCCGGCATCCCCGCCCAGTACCCGGTCCGGGGTGCCGTGCATCATATGGCCGTGACCTCCCATCCCCTTCTTCCCGTTATGGTCGCCCGAACCCATTCCGGTGAGCTTGTCGAGCTCATCGTCGGGAGTGCCCTGAATGCCATCGACCCAGTCGTCGAGCACGATGGTCCACTCGACATCCTGGTCCTCAGCGTCTTGCGGGTCGCGGATGATCAGTGGGGCGTGGAGGCCGCGATCAAGCTGCAGGCCGGTGTGGGAATGGTAGAAGTAGGTGCCACCGTGGGGGACTTCAAAAACATAGGAGAAAGACTCGCCAGGTTCAATGGGGTCCTGGGTCATGCCGGGCACACCGTCGGCTGCGTTGTGGAGTGCGATGCCATGCCAGTGGATGGAGGTGCTCTCAGGCAGTTCATTGGTGATATCGACCTGGAGGACGTCGCCGGCGGTGGCCTCAATGGCCGCATCCCCGGTGTCAGAGACGTATCCCCACGTCTTGGCTTCGATACCGCCGATATCCAGAGAAAGGGGCCGGGCGGTCAGTTTCCGGCGCACCGTCGGCTCACCGAGCGCAGTAGGGGTGGGAGTGGGGCGAAGAGAAGAACCTGGTGCCGAGGCAGCGGGTCCAGGGTCGCTGGTGCAGGCGGCCACGGCCCCGGTGCCGGCGAGAACGAGCCCGCCGACCAGAAACTGTCGTCGGGAAAATCCGTTCATCATGATTTAACCTTCCTTGGTGCTAGATTTCAGTAATACGGGAGACACGCGCAGGTGAGGACCCTGCTGAGCCATCACGTCAGGCGCAGGTCCGTGACACAGGTGGCACCGTCGTCGGCGGTGGAAAACTCCGCGGTGCCGGTACGCCCCTGGTAGCTGACCTCAATCAGGCCAGTGACATCATCGGGAAGCCAGAAGCCAATAAACCCGTTGTCGAAGGTGGTTGTCGCCTCGTCCACCAGCACCTCACCGGTCGCCTCATCGGTGATCGTGACCTGGATATCCTCATTGTCGAGTTCCCCCCGGCAGGTCGTAAGGCTGTGGTAGAAGCAGTCGTGGGTGGAGGTGAGATAGGGTGCGATCGAGACATACGTCTGATTGTCGGGAAGATCGACCACGACTTCCTGGCCATCGCTCGAGAGCAGCAGTTCATCGGCACGCACGGAGGCGATCAGATCCGTGGGACGCTCAGTGACCTTCTGCCGGTCGAGGTGATCAATGATCTCCACCGCGTCCATGTCGACCAGGCCATGGGCAGTCAGGAATGTATCCTGGGACACCGTCCCGTCAGCGGTGGGTTCCGGGTCGGCGGCCGAACACCCCGTGAGGGCGAGGGCAAGGGCGGCGGCTGCGATCGCTGCTCGTTTCACGTCAATCTCCTTGGATCGTGGTAAGGCCATAAGAAGACACCGCCTCAAGGTCGATGCCATACCTTTATCTAGCACGGGTGCCTGACGGACTAGAATTCAAAACCCTGCTCGCAGCCTTATAACAGGGCGAAAAAGGGGGTGAATTCGGTGGGCTGGGTCACCACCGGAACACCACCCCACAGCCGTGGGCGATGTCCTTCTACCCGCCCCGGGTATGCGGTGCAGGCAGTGAAATCCCTGGTGGCGCCTGCTGAACCGACCAGGGGAGGCGATGCCGCCGGCCCGGGGTGGGGCACAGGGGTGACGGCGGTCGAAGGGTGATGTTTGAAGATTTGATGAAGATTTCCCGCCGGGTACTGAGCGAGGGTGGTATTCCCCCCCTAGCCGGAGCGATACTGGGGTCTATGGCTGACCGCACACCGACCACCGCCACGCCCCCGGGGCGGGTGCTGGTCGTCGATGATGAACAACCCCTGGCTCAGATGGTGGCTTCCTACCTCATCCGGGCCGGCTTCGATACCCTCCAGGCGCACACCGGTACCCAGGCCGTGGACGAGGCCCGTCGCTTTTCCCCCGATGTCGTGGTGCTGGATCTGGGGCTGCCCGAACTCGACGGCCTAGAGGTGTGCCGACGGATCCGCACCTTCTCGGACTGCTACATCCTCATGCTCACCGCACGGGGCAGCGAGGACGACAAGATCAACGGTTTGACCCTGGGGGCGGATGACTACATCACCAAACCTTTTAGCATCCGGGAACTGGTGACCCGGGTGCATGCGGTGCTGCGCCGCCCGCGCACCAGCACCACCCCACCGCAGGTGACCACCCCCTTGATCGTTGGTGACCTCATCCTTGACCCCATCGCCCATCAGGTGCGGGTAGGGGAGACGACCGTGGAGCTCACCCGGACGGAGTTCGAGCTGCTGGTTGCCCTGGCCCTGCGCCCCGGCCAGGTGCTGACCCGCCACGACCTGGTCACCGAGGTCTGGGACACCACCTGGGTCGGTGATGAACGCATCGTCGATGTCCACATCGGCAACTTGCGTCGCAAGCTCGGCACCGACACCCGGGGCCGGGGGTTTATCGACACCGTGCGTGGCGTGGGCTACCGGGTGGGGCAACCATGAATCACGGACCCGGCCTGACCTTCCGCTTCCTGGCCGCCCAGGTGTTGGTCGTGGTGATTAGCCTACTGGTGGCCGCGGCCGTGGCCACGATGGTGGGTCCGACCCTGTTCCATGATCATATGTTGATGACCGGCCAGGAGGACCCCTCGCTGGAGCTGTTCCATGCCGAGCAGGCCTACCGGGGCGCCAACCTGATCACCCTGGCCGTCGCCCTGCCCACCGCCTTGATCAGCGCCCTGCTGGCCAGCCTGTGGTTATCGCGTCGTCTGCGCACCCCCCTGCAGGATCTCACCCGCGCCGCTACCAGCCTGACGGCCGGCAACTCCCGTATCCGCGTGCCCGCCGGAAAAGCAGGCCCCGAGGTCACCACCCTGGCGCATGCCTTCAACACCATGGCCGACCGGCTGGAACATACCGAACAGGTCCGCCGCCAGATGCTCTCTGATCTGGCCCACGAAATGGGCACCCCCTTATCGGTGCTCACGGTCTACCTCGATGGTCTCCAGGACGGGGTCGTGGACTGGAATAATGCCACCCACACGATCATGGCTGACCAACTCACCCGCCTGACCCGGTTGATGGAAGACATTGACGATGTCTCCCGGGCCCAGGAACACCGGATCGATTTGGACCTGGCGGAGGAAGGGCTCGGGGATCTGCTCCATACCGCCGCTGCTGCCGCGGGGGAAGCTTATGCTGACAAAGGCGTCGATTTACAGGTCGAGACCATTACGGACACCGCCCGGGTGCTCGTGGACCGGCAACGCTTCGGCCAGGTGATGAGCAATCTCCTGTCGAACGCGCTACGGCACACCCCGGCTGGCGGGCAGGTCCGGATCAGCGTCCACCGACAGGGGGCCTCCACCGCGCTCATCCACGTCGCCGATGACGGCGAGGGCATCCCACCTGACCAGCTCGGACACATCTTCGAACGCTTCTACCGGGGGATGCCGCCCGCACCCGGGACAACGGCGGGGCCGGTATCGGTCTGACCATCTCCAAGGCATTGATCGAGGCCCACGGCGGCACTCTCACCGCCACCTCCCCCGGACCTGGTCGCGGAGCGGTGTTTGCCCTCCGCCTCCCGCTGTCCCCTCCCGACAGTGAGGAGGCTGCTCAGTAACCACACCCTGCCCCGCGTGAGGGCCGTGCCCTCCACCCATTGAAAATATACCCCGGGGGGGTATACGTTAGAGAGTAGCATCGCCGCATCCCACCGACCCGTAGGAGCTTTCCCATGATCACCTCCCCGCCCCGCCTCTTGCCGATGGTCTCCCACGGCTGCAGCTGTTGCGGGCCTGCCTCACGTGCCGACACCGCCTCCATCCCTGCCGCCAGCGACTCGTCAGCAGGAGGGTCCTCCCCTAGCTACCAGGTCACCGGCCTGACCTGCGGGCACTGCGCGAAAAGCGTGACCCTGGCTCTTCAGGCCCTCCCCCAGGTCGACGACGTCCAGATTGATCTCGCTGCTGGTGGTGTTTCCACCGTCACGGTCACCGGTGTCGTACCTCCGGAGATGGTTCGCCGGCCATTGAGGAGGCCGGCTACGCCGTCTTATCCTGATCAGTTTTACCCATCATCTCGACCCCGACCGGGTTGAGCGAAAGGAACGTCATGAGCACTCCCAATCATTCGGGCGCTCACCATGGTGATCACCCCGCTCCGGAAACAGACCACACCCACCACCCGGATCATGCCAGCCATGAACACCACGCAGATGCCGACACCCACGGCCAGGCGATGCCCCACGATCACCCGCACTCCGCCCTGGACGAAGACCACCACGTTCATGGTCACGGCGAACACGCCGGACACAGTACCGCAATGTTTCGGGGCCGCTTCTGGTGGTCGCTGATTCTGTCCATTCCCGTCGCTATTTTCAGCCCCATGGTCGCCCACCTGCTCGGCTACCACCTCCCGGCATTCCCTGGTTCCACCTGGATCCCCCCGGTGCTGGGCACGATCATCTTCGTCTACGGCGGAATGCCTTTCCTCAAGGGCGGATGGAAAGAACTGAAATCCCGCCAACCCGGGATGATGCTCCTGATCGCCATGGCCATCACCGTGGCGTTTGTGGCCTCCTGGGTCACCACTCTGGGGCTGGGCGGTTTTGAGCTGGACTTCTGGTGGGAGCTGGCCCTGCTGGTGACCATCATGCTGCTGGGGCACTGGCTGGAGATGCGCGCTCTCGGGGCCGCGTCCTCCGCGCTTGACGCGCTGGCTGCCCTGCTGCCGGATGAGGCCGAGAAAGTCATCGACGGGACTACCCGCACCGTGGCCATCTCCGAGCTGGTCGTCGACGACGTCGTGCTGGTGAGGGCCGGTGCCCGAGTGCCGGCCGACGGAACCATCCTCGACGGAGCCGCCGAATTCGATGAGGCGATGATCACTGGCGAATCCCGTCCCGTCTTCCGCGACACCGGTGACAAGGTGGTCGCCGGTACCGTGGCCACCGACAACACCGTCCGCATCCGGGTGGAGGCTACCGGCGGGGACACCGCCCTGGCCGGGATCCAACGCATGGTTGCCGACGCCCAGGAGTCCTCCTCCCGGGCCCAGGCCCTGGCGGATCGGGCGGCAGCGTTGTTGTTCTGGTTCGCGCTGATCTCCGCTCTGATCACCGCGGTGGTGTGGACCACCATCGGCAGCCCAGACGATGCCGTGGTGCGCACGGCTACGGTGCTAGTCATCGCCTGTCCGCACGCCCTGGGCCTGGCGATTCCTCTGGTCATTGCGATCTCCAGCGAGCGGGCCGCGAAATCCGGGGTGCTCATCAAGGACCGGATGGCGCTCGAGCGGATGCGCACCATCGACGTGGTGCTCTTCGACAAAACCGGCACCCTGACCGAGGGTGCGCACGCGGTCACCGGTGTCGCCCCGGTGCCCGGTACTTCGGAAGGGCACCTGCTGGCCCTGGCCGCCGCCGCCGAGGCCGATAGTGAACACCCCGTGGCCCGCGCCATCGTGGCTGCCGCGGCCGCACACCCGGAGGCCTCACGCCGCCCACTGCGCGCAACCGGTTTCACCGCCGCCTCCGGCCGCGGGGTCCGGGCCACTGTCGATGGCGCTGAGATCCTCGTGGGTGGGCCGAACATGCTGCGCGAGTTCAACCTCACCACCCCGGCCGAGCTCACCGACACCACCAGCGCCTGGACCGGGCGTGGGGCCGGCGTGCTCCATATTGTCCGCGACGGTCAGATCATCGGTGCCGTGGCCGTCGAGGACAAGATCCGCCCCGAATCCCGCGCCGCCGTCAAAGCCCTGCAGGACCGCGGGGTGAAGGTCGCGATGATCACCGGTGACGCGCAGCAGGTGGCCCAGGCAGTGAGCAAGGACCTGGGGATCGATGAAGTCTTCGCCGAGGTCCTGCCCCAGGACAAGGACACCAAGGTCACCCAGTTACAGGAGCGTGGCCTGAGCGTGGCCATGGTCGGTGATGGTGTCAATGACGCCCCCGCTCTGACCCGCGCGGAGGTCGGTATCGCCATCGGTGCCGGCACGGATGTGGCCATGGAATCTGCCGGGGTGGTCCTAGCCAGTGATGACCCGCGGGCAGTGCTGTCGATGATTGAGCTGTCCCAGGCCAGCTACCGCAAGATGATCCAGAACCTGATCTGGGCCTCTGGCTACAACATCCTCGCCGTGCCGCTGGCCGCCGGAGTGCTCGCCTCGATCGGGTTCGTGCTGTCCCCGGCCGTGGGCGCGATCTTGATGTCTGCCTCGACCATCGTGGTGGCCCTGAACGCCCAGCTGTTGCGCCGCATTGATCTGGAGCCGGCTCACCTGGCTCCGACCGACGGGAAGGAGGAACACAGTGAGTCGATATCCCCCGTAACCGTTACTGACTGACCTTGTCCCTCGACTCCTAACTCACACCACCTTTGAAAGAAACACTCATGAAACGCAGCATTACCCTCGCCGCCTTGGTACTGACCTCCACCCTGGCGCTGACCGCCTGCAGCGACGCCGCCGACAACTCCGACGATGCCGACACCACCAGCACCACGACGGCAACCGCAGAGACCCACGAGACCCACCAGGAAGACTCCACCACTGCCGACGAAGAGCACGGCGGGCACGACCACCCTGCCGACGGCGGGGCACCGCCGGCAGGCATTGAAGAGGCCGAGGATCCCACGTACCCGGTGGGCACCGAGGTCATCCTCACCGCTGACCACATGCCCGGCATGGACGGCGCCACCGCCACCATTTCCGGGGCGTTTGATACCACGACCTATTCGGTCAGCTACACCCCCACCGAGGGTGGGGCCCCGGTTACCGACCACCGCTGGGTCGTCCATGAGGAGCTCGTCGATCCGGGTCAGGCCCCCCTGCCCGACGGGGCGAGCGTTGTCCTAGATGCCGAGCACATGTCCGGCATGAAGGGTGCTGAGGCCACCATCGATTACTCCACCGAGGAGACGGTCTACATGGTTGATATCACCGTCGACGGGATGACGATGACCAACCACAAGTGGGTCACCGAGAGCGAGATCCAACCCGCCGAATAGTCCACCCACCCTGAACCGCGAGACCAGACAAGGCACCCGCTCCAAGGTCGGTCATCAATCGCTGCCGACCATGCCACAGCACACCAGCCACACACGGAACCTGCACGCCCACAGGGCCCACGCTGAGGTAGGCCTTCTGTGTCACTGCTTCTCTTAGTCAGGGGAAATATGCCCTGGAATGACCCTGGTGACAGGAGTTCATTCCAGGGCTTTGTCTCTGCCCACAGGCCAGTTCCTGGCGGGTGGATGAAACCTATATCCGGGTCGGCGGCAGGTGGTGCTACCTCTATCGGGCGATCACCGCCGGTGGCCAGACCCTGGACTTTTTACCTCTCCCCGAAGCGGAACGTGGCCGCAGCGAAGCGTTTCCTGGCCAAGGCCCTCAGATCCAATGCGCCAGCCGGGTATCCCAGAGTGATCAACACAGATAAAGCACCCTCCCTAGCCAGGGCAATCGCCGAGTGGAAGTCCGAGGGAATCGGCCCGCCAACAGTGGAACAACGGCAGGTGAAATACCTCAACAACATCCTGGAAGGCGACCATGGTCGACTGAAGCGGACCCTCGGGCCGAAAGTCGCGCTTAAGAACCGGACATCTGCACATCGGACGTTGAAAGGGATGGAAGCGATGCACTC
>NZ_KQ961754.1:0-7532 GCF_001563605.1 Corynebacterium sp. CMW7794 | reverse complement strand
GTAAAAGAAGCGGAACTAAACCCAGGACGCTTCACTGCGTCCGTCGAGGAAGTCTTGGCGTACCAAGACGCCCGGATGGACGGCGTGCGCGTGCAGAAGAACAGTTTTGAAACGTCGTTGTTCGTCGTGCATCTACCGAAGTCGATGTGTAAAGAAATCCCGGACTATTACACAAGTGAGGTAGACGGTCGCGAAGTGAAACGGCCTCGGCTGGTAGCACGCGACTACGAAGCAGCGAAGCAGTATCTCGAAGAGTCGATGCGTTGGCTCGCCGAGAACTTCATCCCCGGCGGCATCGATGCCGTAGCCGGTGGGGATATGAACTTCGACGAATCAACGCCACACATCCAGTTCCAGGCTGATACGTTCTCGCCGAAGCCGGATGATCCCGACAAGCTCCGCTGCCGGCCCGGCATCGCGTACAACACTGATGAGTCGGTGCGGTACATATCTGGCCCGAAGAAGGGCAAACAAATCTCCGGGAACCAGAAGTTCATCGACGCGCAGCGTGGACTTCGAGAGCACATGTACGCGTTGGGTTACCCGGTAGAGCTAGATGTGTCTGAACGTCACAATGAGTCGCTGAATCTTGACCGTTACGTCGAACAGCAGGACCGGGAGCGCGACCTTGCGAACCGTGAGGACGAGGTGGAACGGAAGCACAGCTCCGTACAGCGAGATGTCGATGCTGCAGCGAAAGACCGCAAGCAAGCTGCAGAAGAACTCGAACGGGCGCAGCAGGCCCGTGAAGAAGCCCAGCGTGTGCAGGAAAATGCTGAACAGCAGGCTCGCGAGGTTGCCGAGCGCGTACTCAAAGAAGCACGCGAGAAGGCCGAGCAGGACGCCGAAAAGATTCGTGGTGATGCACAGAAGGATGCTGAACAGGAGTTGGGTCTTGCCGAGGCACAGGCGGAAGAGTTGCTGGACCGTGCCAAGGAGGTTGAGAGCGCCGCCGAAGCCAAGCTCAAGCGTGTAGAGCAGGAAGCTGAACAGCTCCGCAGCGAAGCACGCGAAAAGGCCGAGCAAGAAGCCGAGCAGATCCGCAGTGACGCACGCAAAGAAGCTGAGCAGACGCTGGGTCTCGCTGAAGCTCAGGCAGATGAGCTGCTTGACCTTGCCGAAGAATTCGGCAGTGAAGAACATGATGAGGCCACACGTGACGCTGCAGTAACGCGCGAGGAAGCAGAGCAGGAAGCGAAGATCATCATCGAGGAAGCAACGCAGTCGTTGCAGGAGATTTCGCATGTTGATCAGGACTTTTTGCGGGTCGAGATTGACAGCAACCCAGAGATGAAGCAACGGTACCGCGAGATCGTCATCGACCGTACTCAGGAGGAAAGCGCTGCAGTACTGCGTCGCGCGCTGGAACGCATCGCTAAGCGCCGCCAGCAGGAGCAACAGCGCGACCACGACGGTGACAAGGAGTCCCCCGACGGTGGCAAGGAGTCTCCCGACGGTGACAAGGAGTCCCCCGACGGCGGCAAGCCGTAGATGGGGGTCTCCCCTGCCCTGTATGGCCCTGTAGCGGCCTAACAGGATGTCGCCAGGGTCAGTGTCCAGCGACAGCGCTAAAACCGCTCTAATTCAGCGAAAATCGAAGAATTAGAGCGGTGTTTTTTGAAGCGTCCTGGGTTCAGATTCAGGTAACTCAAGGATGAGTGTGAATCCGGGGTTTGTGTCTTTGAGAAGGCCCTTTAGAAGCCTTCAAGTACTTCGTAGAGGGCGGTGGCTAGGGTTAGTCGCCGTCGCTAGCTGTGCTTGGCTGTTAATGTCATGTCGACCAACTGCAGGAAGCGTATAACGTAGTCTTTGACAAAGCCTGCGGTGCCTTCATTGAGATGGCCGGAGTCTTCGAAGAGGGTGGGGGATTGGCCAAGGAATACCTCGGGCTGACCAGGAAGCGGCATATCGAAGTAGGACAGGGCGAGCCGGAGGTTCTTCTGTGAACTGTAGCCGCCCATGCGGCCTACAGAGTGACTGATGATACCTGCGGGAAGGTTCTTCCAAGCCACATCCGAGTTGGGCTTGGAACCGATGTCCACTGCATTCTTGAGACAGGCAGGGATAGTACGGTTATTTTCCGGGGTAACAAAGAGGACGCCGCTCGAGTTCTTGATGGTGTCGCGGAAAGTGGTGTACTCAGCTGGAATGGGCTTGTCCGTGACCGAGGGGTCATCGTAGTCGAAGTCATAGAGCGGCAAGTCACGGATTTCAACGATGTCTGCCTGGTAGTTTTCAGGGATCATTGTGAGCACTTCGTGTGCAATCTTGCGCGCAAATGAGCCGCGGCGCAGGCTGCCGACGATAACACTAATGCGTGGGGTGGTCATAGGAAGTCCTTTCTTCTTAGTTGGGCGTAGGTACGTGCGATCAAGGGAGAAAAGGCTTGCAGCCAAAGGCAGGCGGTGGCCCGGCGGCGTGGGCGGCAGTAAGAAAGTTATCCACTTTGTCTTCTTCATGGCGGAAGTACAGTTCGATGAGTCCTAACAGTCCCCCGAGGACGGCCTCCCGTGCGGCGGACGTATCCAAAAGCCGCATGGCTGCTGGTTGGTTTCCTTCGCGGATGGCTTCAAACAGCGCGATGGTCTCAAGCCAGCTTCCTTGGTCTGGTCGTGGAAACGGTTTAGAAATCCCAGTCATCATCACTCGTTTCTTCAGCGGTGCCAATGACATAGGAGGAACCGGAGCCGGAGAAGAAGTCATGGTTTTCATCTGCTCCAGGTGCTAGGGCAGCGAGGATTTCCGGGTTCACTTCCGTTTCTTCAGGTGGGAAGTAGTCCGGGTAGCCCAAATTCATGAGCGCCTTATTGGCGTTATAGCGAACGAATACAGCTACATCATCCATGAGCCCCAACGGCTCATATAGCTCGCCGGAATAATCCAGCTCTAGGGCATAAAGCTCTTCGAGCAAGGAAATAGTGAAATCATGCATCTCCTGTTGCCGTTGTGGAGCAGACGTTTCCAGTCCGCGCTGGTACTTGTAGCCTGAGTAGTAACCGTGCACTGCCTTGTCACGCAGAATGAGGCGAATCATGTCTGCCGTATTTGTCAGGGTGGCGTGGACGGAAAAATGCAGGGGAAGATAGAAACCCGCGTAGAGAAGCAGCGAGGAAAGCAGCGTCGATGACACTTTGCGCTTGAGTGGATCGGGTCCAAAATAATGAGTGAGCACTTTTTTGGCGCGTGCCTGGAGAAGGTCATTATTCACCGCCCAGCGGTATGCCTCATCAATTTCTTTCGTACTGCTCAAAGTAGAAAACACTGAAGAGTAAGAACGGGCATGGACTGATTGCATGAAGGCGATGTTGGTATACACGGCCTCCTCGTGCTCGGTGCGGGCATCTTGGATCTGACAGATTTCGCCCACAGTGGCCTGGACGGTGTCCAGGGTGGTGAGTCCCGTGAACACCCGCATGGTGAGGTTGCGTTCCTCCGGTGTCATCCTCTGCCACGCCGGGAGATCGTTTGAAAGTGGAACCTTTTCTGGCAACCAAAAGTTGGCGGTGAGGCGGTTCCACACTTCAAGATCCTTCTCATCGCTCACCCGATTCCAATTGATGGCGCGGATGCGGGCTGAAGGGTCATGCCGGTAACTTGGCGGCGTAACTGAGATGCTGGTTAGCTCAGCAGTGTTTGATGTTAAAGACATAGCTTCTTTCTTTCTTGATGGATGGTTGTGAGTGAAGGAAGGACCGTGTTCCTACAGAGCACAGGAAACGCAGCCTTCGACCTCGGTTCCCTGGAGTGCAGGTTGGCGTAAACGGATGTAGTACAAGGTCTTGATTCCGGCTTTCCAGGCATAGATTTGTGCCTTGTTGATGTCCCGCGTAGTGGTGTCAGCGGTGAAGAACAAAGTCAGGGAAAGCCCTTGGTCCACGTGTTGGGTGGCCATAGCGTAGGTGTCGATGATTTTTTTGTACCCCACGGTGTAGGAGTCATCGAAATACTCCAAGTTGTCGTTGGTCATTTCCGGTGCGGGGTAGTACACGCGCCCCAAGCGGCCTTCCTTGCGTATTTCAATCTTGGAGGCAATCGGGTGTATGGACGCGGTGGAGTCATTGATGTAGGAAATTGATCCAGTGGGTGGAACTGCCTGCAAGTAGGCGTTGTAGATGCCGTCTTGCATCACTTGGTTCTTGAGCCATAACCAATCCTCGCGTTGAGGAATCTGCACGCCAGCCTCATGGAATAGCTGTTTTACGTGGTCAGTGGCCGGCGCCCAGTCTTGGTCGATGTACTTGTCGAAGTAGACGCCAGTGGCATAGGTGGATTCTTCAAAGCCAGTGAATCGTTGACCTTTCTCAACCGCTAGCGCATGGGATGCACGGAGCGCATGATAGGTCACGGTCAGGAAATAGATATTTGTAAAGTCCAGTGCTTCGGCGCAGCCATAAGGAATACGCTTGGAAGCCAGGAAACCGTGGAGATTCATTTGGCCCAACCCGATGGCATGCATGGATGCATTACCGTGAGCGATGGAAGGAACAGCTTCGATATTTGTTAGGTCTGAGACCTTCGTGAGAGCGCGCACCGCGGTTTCAACAGTTTCCCCAAAGTCCGGTGATTCAAAAGCTTTAGCGATGTTGAGCGACCCTAGATTGCAGGAAATGTCCTGGCCAACGGTGGTGTAGTTACCTGAGGCGCCGTAGGTGGATGGCGTGTTGACCTGGAGGATCTCACTACACAGATTGGACATATTGATATGTCCTTTGAGGGGATTAGCGCGGTTGACCGTATCCTCAAAGAGTATGTAGGGGTATCCAGATTCAAACTGAAGCTCAGCCAGCGTGGTGAAAAACTCGCGGGCCTTGATAGTCGTATGAGAAATTCGCGGATTGGAAACCAGCTCGTCGTAATACTCGGTGATAGACATGTCAGACATGGCTACGCCGTACTCGCGAGCGATGTCATACGGGCTAAAAAGATGCATATCCTTGTTCTCTTTGGCCAGCTGGAAGGTTATATCTGGAATAACAACTCCCAGCGAAAGAGTCTTAATGCGGACTTTCTCATCGGCATTTTCCCGCTTGGTATCCAGGAAACGAAGAATATCTGGATGGTGCGCATGTAGGTAGACGGCTCCAGCGCCCTGTCGAGCGCCCAATTGGTTGGCATAGCTGAAGCTATCTTCCAGAATTTTCATGACTGGGACTACGCCGGAAGCTTGGTTCTCAATCTTTTTGATTGGGGCTCCGGATTCGCGCAGATTGCTCAGTAACAAGGCCACACCACCGCCGCGCTTTGAAAGCTGCAGTGCAGAGTTCACGCTGCGGCCAATGCTTTCCAAATTGTCTTCGATGCGAAGGAGGAAGCAGGAGACCATTTCGCCACGCTGGGCTTTTCCTGCGTTGAGAAAAGTAGGGGTGGCGGGCTGGAAGCGTCCGGTCATGATGTCATCCACCAGCTTCTCCGCAAGCTCTTCATCGCCCTGTGCAAGGTACAAAGCTGTGGTGGCGACGCGTTCTTCGTAGCCTTCCAGAAATCGCGAGCCATCAAAGGTTTTCAGTGCGTATGAAGTAAAGAACTTAAATGCGCCGAGGAAAGTGCGGAACTGATGCTTGGCTCGGTGGGCTCTGTCGTACATAGTGCACAGAAAATCGTCATCATAAAGCTCAAGGAATTCCCGCTCGTAGTATTCGTTATCAACCAACCACTCCAAGCGCTGCTTGGTGGATTCAAACTGATGCATGCGGGGAGTGACATGGTGCGCTAAAAAGTCTTGTGTTGCCTCAATGTCCTTGTCGAACTGGATTCTTCCCGAATCGTCGAATAGGTTCAGCTGCGCGTTGAGTGCATGGTAGCTCTTGCGCTTACCGACACCGCCGGCATCGTCTGCTGAAGCGGTGCGGGGCGTAGGGCCAATGGGCTGTGTGGGGGTGGCCTTAAGTGGCGGCATTGTGGTTTCCAATCTGTGTGTTGCGGATGTGGTCTTCATTTTGTGGGAAATCAATGGGGTGTAATTGTTAGTTGCTTTGCTGCTCCCAAAACTTGTGAAGGCCCTGCTTTACAGCGGCAACGTCCTTCTGCGTGCCGAGTAGCTCGAAGTGATACAGCTCTGGAACGTGGCACTTAGCGGAAATGATGCGGCCGGCGACGCAGTAAGCGCTTCCGAAGTTGGTATTGCCTGAGGTAATCACGCCCCGGATAAAGGAACGGTTGATTGGGTCATTGAGGAAGTCGATGACCTGTTTGGGGACTGCGCGTTTGAGCGAGCCACCGCCGTAGGTTGGAACGATGAGTACGTACGGGTGTGAAACCTGGATCATTCCGGTTTTCTTGGGCCGCAGTGGAATGCGCACTGCGGGTCTATCTAAGCGTTCGACGAATCTTTTTGTGTTTTCAGAAACGCTAGAAAAGTACACCAAATCTGGTGAGTCTGACATGACAATCCTGCTCATCCTGGCCTTAGCCATAAGTGGGATAGGTGATGATCGAAAAGATTAACTACGTACTACCGTAGTTGCAAACTACGCCGCACCGTAGTTTTTAAAAGGGCAGGTAGGGACAGGATTAATGAGAAAGGGAAAGACTACAGGCTGTGGTGTGCTACAAACACTGCGTCCGTAGCTGGGCGCCCAAGTACTACCCACTGAGTACTGTCGGCTACCTGTACTTCGAGCGATTCTGAAAAGGGCGTTCCTTCGCGCGTGGTAAGAACAGCCCCAATGACGATGCCTTGCTCTTTGAGGAAGGCCAGCAGTTGTGGGTCGGAATCAGAAATGCGTTCCACGGTCACCTGCGGTTGTGCGCCGCTGTCGGTGAGACGGTGCGCACTGGGGATAGTGACCTGTCCATCAACCGTAGGGATAGGGTCGCCGTGTGGATCCCTAGTGGGGTAATTGAGGAACTTATCCACGCGCTCTATGAGCATGTCAGACACCGCGTGTTCAAGATTTTCGGCTTCATCATGGACCTCGTCCCACGTATAATCCAATGCTTGAACCAAAAAAGACTCAAGCAATCGGTGGCGGCGCACCATGACCAATGCGTACTGCCTGCCAAGTTCGGTTAACTCCACAGAGCCATAGGGCGTGTGTGACACGAGCCCTTGCTTCGACATTTTGCGCACTGCATCGGAGACCGAGGAGAGCTTGAGTCCCAGCTGTTTCGCTATAAGTGTGGCGGTAACGGGCTCGGATGACCATTCCTTTAGCCCCCAGATAGCTTTCAAATAGTTCTGGGTACTGGTGGACAGCTCAGAAACAGACATGAGTAAATGTTAACCCAGCTTCCGTATGCGCCTTAGGCGCTGTGCCCCAACGCTCATAGCGAACAGAGGCCAAGTTTGAGAGGAATGCCGGTAAGGTGGGGCCAGTTAAAGCATTCTTCACTTGAAGGAGAACCACTAATGTCTGAGAAGATTTCAATGAACTTGAAGTGCGCCAGCGTAGTGCGTAATGGAATGGCTAGTACACAGTGCAGTAAAACAGCGCATGTAATGGCTCATGTAATGCACTGTGTAGAGACAGAGCGTCTGGAGCAGGAGTATCAGCGCTCCTGAAGTGCCCCGGGTTTTGTTCCTAGGCATTTGC
>NZ_KQ961753.1:0-12109 GCF_001563605.1 Corynebacterium sp. CMW7794 | reverse complement strand
ACAAAATCAATGCACTCTAAAACCGGAAGAGCCCATAATACCCGTCATGAAATTAGGGAATCCGGGGGGATACGGGGCTTGTTTCACCCTAACTCTAGAGAAAATGAAAAAACACACTCATTGGTATTTACCAACTAATGTGTTTTTTGAAATTTCCACACGGCAGGCGCTGAATCCTACCCCTTATCCCCCTTATTTCCCTGCCCCCGTTTCGACATCTGCCATACGCAAGCCACGTCACTCACAACGTCTATGCTTCTCTACTTTGAAAGAGTTGGACCGAAAAGTGGCTGAATTACGAAACACCACCGCGATCATGCCGATCCACACAGGTCGCAGCCCTGTAGCTTGTTTCGCATTTTTGATTTTCGTAGTTTTACAAAACCACCGGTCAAGCGTTTCGTCCTTTTTTATTATTTGAGCCTCAAGCAACGAAACGATGCAGAACTACGCGACGAACATGCGCTAGGGGGTGCATTTACGCCTGCCTCAACCCAGACTGCTACCCCTTGTCAAATGGCCCGCAATGGGATAGGGTGGTTGTTAGCCTTCCGGGTGTCGCCAGCGAGGTCCCATTTATCGGTCCTACCCCTATTTATCGGTCCTCGAAAATGAAAGTGGAATCACGGATTAGAACCGGACATGAAATAGCTCCTAAGCGCAAACTGCGCAGGCTGGGGTGAATTTTTCATGTCTGGAGACACTTAATCGTGAGTACCCATGTAGATATTCCCCGTCTTTCTGTTAAGCCGACAGCCGCTGCTGAAATGCTTGGTTTGTCGCGCGGCACTCTTGCAAACTGGCGTGCCGAGGGACGCGGTCCCCGCTACATTAAATCTGGTAGACAAATCCTCTATCGCGTCAAAGATCTTGATGCTTGGCTCAACGCACAACCCACGATCGGGGGTGCAGCCTAATGGAGACAAAAGAAAGCGCCCCCATCACCGCTGATGAGGGCACCAAAACCACTAACACCGATATTACTACCGTTGACACTAAACCATCAACCTCAAGTAAAGGTTTAGAGTTAGATTCCCTGTCGGATGAGCACCTCGCTGAGCTGCGTGCCTCTGGTATCTCTGATGAGGTCATCGCAAGCTGTGGTGCATACACGGCTTATGCCACTGAGGATCTACCCGAGCCGCTGCAGTGGATCGGCAGGTTCCCAGACGCAGCCCCATTCCTGGTCTATGAACTTCAAGAAGCAGATAAAGGAACGACCTGGCAGGTAAAACCTCAGCCCGGCACTGTAGTACTGGCAGATGGTCGTGCACCCAAGTACATCGGTCCTTCGAAGGACTCCGGCCATCCCGTACCTTCGCTGATCGAGCGGCGCGCAGTCCATGCTGGCACACGCCGTGTGCTGCTGGTTGAGGGTACGAAACAACCCCTGGCCGTGATGTCGATCACTGACGATGACACTGCTGTGTACGCTCTGCCCGGCATTACGTCCTGGCAGGGTGGTGACGCTGGCCCTTCCCCCGCATTCCAACTTGTTGGTGGCCTGCCCACCTACATCATCGCAGACGCTGATGCTGCAGCAAACCGTCTGGTCTATGACGGTGCCCAGGGACTTGGCACACTGTGCCGCCGGTGGGGTGCGACCCCCGTTCGTTTTGTAAATGTTCCTGGCGGCGGCAAGCAAGGCATCGATGACGTGCTCGGTAATATCCCCGCGGATCGTCGCGAGACGATGCTTGAGCTGTGGATTAAGCAGGCAGGCGATAAGCCCTGTCAGAAGCGGCCCTCGATGACTCAGGCACCCTCGCAAACTGCATCAACTCCGCAGGCGGGCAGTATGAAGCCATCCGTCAACTCTGATCTTGAGCCGTCGGTCTTCTACGACACCGTGGATAAGGCCGTTTACGACAAATACGCAGGTACGAGACTGTTTCGTACCAACGACAAGCTCATGGCCTTGGAGAAACGAGACGGACGTAAGAGCCTTGACACCGTTGATCTTCCCTATGCTATTGACCTTGCTGCGCAGACGATTCAGGTCGAACAACACATGGCTAAGAAAGTAGTGGTCAGGCCACTCGGCATGACTGAGGCCGCTGTGATTTTTAACAAGAATCGTGTGTCGAAGTATCCCTCCATTGAGGGTATTGCCGAAGCCCCTATCCTCTCGGAGAGTGGAAATGTTGTCTGTGAGTCTGGCTACAACGCTGAGACGCGTAAGTTCTTGGATCTTTCAGACGATCTCGAAGGCTTCCACGTACCTGACGCTCCTACCGCTGACGATGCTCTGGAAGCGCTGGAGACGCTGTTGGAGCCGTTCTGTGACTTCCCGTTTGCTTCAGAGGCCGATCTCACCCGCGCGGTGTCCATGCCTCTTACATTGCTTACAAGGTCTGTGTGTTCAACGGCCCCCTTGGGCCTCATCTCGGCAAATAACCAGGGTACTGGCAAAAACCTATGTCTGCACGTTGCCAGCATTATTGCGACGGGTCGGGTTGCACAGTTTCAAAAGATTCCCGTCAGCGAAGAAGAGATGGAAAAGGTGCTGTATTCTGCGCTTTTGTCCGGCCGCACCACGTTAATGTTCGATGAGGCTAGTGGGGGGCTGGAGAGCGAAGCGTTGGCTTCGATGATCACCGCCGAGGTCTACTCTGGTCGCATCCTCGGCAAGTCTGAACACAAGTCAGTACCGAACAGTGCGTGTGTGTTTGCTATTGGCAAGAAGGTTGCAGCCCGAAAAGACATGTCGCGCCGTACCATTCCTATTATTTTACATTCGGATTTAGTCAACCCTGAGGCACGTGATGATTTTAAGCATCCAAACCTCAAAGAATGGGTATTCCAGAATCGAAAAAGGCTTCTTGAGGCTGCTCACACGATGATCCGTGCCTGGGTTGTTGCCGGTAAACCCGCACCTCCTTCTGGATATGACGTAGGTAGTTTTGAAGAGTGGTATTTAACCGTAGGTGGCATTCTCGCCTTCGCAGGTCGTAGTGACCTCATGGAGGGTGTGCGCGAGTGGCGCAAGGAGTCGGACGACAGCGAGCTGGAAGATCTTGCCCATATCGCGTGGCTAGACGAGGTTTTCGACGGCAAGCCATTCCGTGCTTTCGACGCGCAGAAGGCTATTGAAGCGCGCAACGTCGGCGGTCAGTTTGTTCCTTTGCCTTCTGGGCTTTGGACAATTGATAACGCCACGGCCCAGCGCCTTGGACGTATGTACACCCGTTTCCAAGACAGGCCCTTCGATGGTTACGTCATGCGAAGCGCTGGGATGGTTAACCATACGAAGCGGTTCCAGGTCGTACGTGTCGATCCTGACGATGACGACGGTGACGATAGCAATGGCGGTAACGGTGGTGACGGTGGCAGCGGTGGTACTCCTCCGCCGACACCGGGACCAACACCAACACCTGCAGAAACAGCAGACGGGCAGGCAGTACCCTCAGCACCCGCCGACAGTACAACCGTCGTGTTCGACCTTGAAACGGGTGACGCAGGTGTTGTGCAGGTCACAGATGATCCAGGATTCGTGCGTCTTGCTGCTTACTCGATCAACGGTGCTGAGCCTGTGACCACCACCGACATCGCTGGTGAACTTATTCCGCTGCTGGAGACTGCCGACACCATCGTTGGTCACAACGTTGTGCAGTTTGACCTGGCTGCACTGCGACGGCTCTATGGCCTCGATGACAAGGCGCTCATCGACGCTGGCAAGGTGCATGACACGATGGTCCTCTCCCAGCTGGCTGCAGGTGGGGACCGCAGCCTCAAATACAAGCTCAATGCCGTAGCTAAGCGCTGTGGTGTGGACGGCAAGTTGCTGGACGACGGTAAGACGGCTCTTGAGGCCCTGGAGGAACGGTTCGGTGGGTTTGACAAGATTCCCGTGGATAACGCCGAGTACGTTGCTTACGCACTACAGGACGTACGCTCAACCTCCGCTGTCTACGAGAAAATGCTGCCTGCTGCCTTGGAAGCTGTCAGCGCAGAGTATCTGCAGCGTGAACACGAGAAGATGCACGCCCTCAGTGTTGTGGAGTCTCACGGCGTTCGAGTGGACATGGTCAAGGTCAAAGAGGCCTTGGCAGAAGAGGCAGCCGTCAAATCTGAGATTCGCACCTGGCTTGTCGATGTGGTCGGTATCCCCAATAAGGGGAAAGAGCCTTGGATGACCAAGGAAGGCAAACAGGCTATCTCGGACTATCTAGATAGTTTCGGCGTTGCTGCGCTACTCACGGACACGGATGAGATCAGTATCAGCGCGAAGGCGTTTAGCCAGCTTGCCGAACAGCACGCAAACGTGCCCGAGATCGTCGAGCTGGCAGCCAAGATGGAGAAACTGCTTAGGTCTTCCACACCGGCCTCGACGGTCATGGAAAACCTTCACGGAGATAGGGTGTATCCGAGTATCCGGGCAGAACAAGTCACAGGCCGTCTCAGTACCACGAAACCCGCCATGGCGGTTTTTGGCAAGCGTAATGAGCGACTCATCCACCAGCGCGAGATGATCCTCCCGGACAACGCAGGCGAGGTGTTGATCTCTGTAGATCTCTCGCAGATTGACGCGCGATGCCTGGCAGCAGGGAGCGGCGATCCTGCCTATGCTGCGCTGTTTGCTCCCGGTCGCGACGCCCACACCGAGATGGCTATTCGCGTCTTCGACGATGCGTCTCGCAGGCCTGATGCGAAGAAGCTAGCCCATGCCATGAACTACGGCATGGGCGCGCAAGGTTTTGCCGCGTACGCCGATATCCCTGTGATGGAGGCACAGAAGCAGCTAGATCGTCTGCGTTTCGAGTTTCCGGGGCTTGAACACTTGAAAGAACACCTACGAAAGCACGCCGAGGCACTTGGTTGGGTTGCCACGGGGTTCGGCCGCCGTGTGGCTGTCAGCCGTGGCTCGGCGTACACCCAAGCCCCTGCCGCCTACGGCCAGGGGACGGCCCGAGACGTGTTCCTCGAAGGTGTAATGAACCTCCCGCAGGAGGTCTTGGAGATGGTCCGCATCTTCGTCCACGACGAGATTGTGTTGTCGGTCCCGCGTGACCGTGCTGACGAGATCACGCAGACAGTTATGGCTGCCTTCAACGCTGTCACGCTGCCCGGCAAGGACGGCGTAGAAGTACCTGTCTTGTCAGACTTCGCAGGCCCTGCTGAGTCCTGGGCTGGCTGTAAGGACTGACCGAAGATGAGCACGAAACGGCGCACACGTGGACCGCCTCAGGAGTCCCGCGCAACATTCCGAAAACAACTTTGAACTAAGGAGTAAACCGTCATGGGCAACCTGACTTCAACAGCGACAGAAAGCGTGACTGGCGCGCGAACAAAGCAACCACTAACACCCGAGACAGCTGGTGTGCTCGGCGCTGACTGGCAGCGGCTGGCCACAAAGGCCACGCAAGCCGAGAACGACATGCGCGAGGTGGCTGAAGGAGCGCCCGCTGCTTCAGCCGAACGTGATGTCCAAAGCGCCGCCAAGGACATCATCAAAGTCTCTCAGAGGTCGCGCCAGAAAACCAATAACCGTCGCCTCAAGCAGGCGATGGTGTCCCGGACGGTGACCTCGCAGAGGTCACCGTTAAAGAGCCGTAACGATGTTGAGGTGGAGTTCTAAGCATGGCCACGAAGAAAACGAAGATCGAGATCGCTCTGGAGCGAATCGAGGTTGAGAAGCGCGCTCGCGAGGAAGCCAAACGGCGTGAGAAGGAACAGCAGGACAAGCTCCAGATGGAGCTTGGCCGAGTACTCGCCGACGCCGCCGAGAAACCTGCTTCCGAGTGGGCGACATACCGCGACCGGACGGTTGCGGAGTTGCTCGCCGCACTGGGGCTGGAGGTGGTTGGAAAGACCACATCCGATGCCCCACGTGGCGAAGCAGAGCCGGTGGGAGCGGTGCGACCAGCGGGAGATTCTGACCAGCCTGTCGGCTGGTCAGATTAGGGGGTCAAGGGGTCCTCCCCTTGCCAGCCGTCCCCCGAAGGCCCGGTGCCAGCCGGGTGAGCGCCGGAGGTGCTCAGGGCGATGCTGGCCGCCCTTCTTTGGAGCCGACTTCGACTACCACCAGTGCTCACGGAATACGCAGTAATCCGTGAGACGGAGGTAGCGCGAAGCGTGCGAGAAATAAGGGCTATCTCCCAACTCGCGTAAGCGAGTTGGGAGATCTACGTAACACAAAGTAATAAAAGATGAAGGATACGAAAAAATTGAAGTTAGATGGCCCGGTAAGTAAGCGGTTAACGCTGCGTCTCAACGCTGAGCAGTGGGAAGTTGTCAGTGAGGTCGCCAAGCGAACGAACCTGACTCCTGCTGAGGTCATGCGGGGGGCGATATATACCCTTTCCGACCGCCTACCACGTGGGTGGGCTGAACGAATGAACGACCCTCCCGAGGATTTCCAAAACGATGTAAGGCGGCTCTGGAAAGAGATCAACAGCATCGGTGTAAACATCAATCAGCTCTCGCGTCTCGCACACACGTCCGGTGATGCGGAGTTGATGGGCATCATTCGCCTTGCACAGGAGGATTTGCGGCGACTCAAAGAGGCGGTGGGCCGATATGTCCGTCACAACAGTCGATAGGTCAAAGAGTCTCTCCTCGCCCGTCGTCTACGCGGTCTACGGCACACGAGCGAATGCGAAAGCTGGCCGGGTCCGTGCGGCAGCGCTGACCGTCGTCTGCGGCGAAGAAATGAAAAACGACAGCGGCGGGCGCTGGGCCGGGCTCGAGTTCATCGAATCCGGACGCGAGATTATGGGTCGCTACGGCAGTCGCAGCAACCAGGCCATTACGCTGGTTCAATCCTGGTCGCGTGACGAACTCGACGGGGACAATTCCACCGACGTGCAGAAGGCCAATGCCATGGGCGCGGACCTTGCGCAGAGGTTAGCTCCCGGCACACCGTACGTCATCGCCACCCACACTGACGGCAAGTCACGATGCGTCCATAATCACATCATCTTGCTCAACCACGACCTGAATACTGGAAAGGCAGCGCCTAGGCGTACGAGCAACTGGCACGCGGTCAAAGCTATTAACGATTCCGTCATGCGTGACTGGGGCATGAGAACTTTGCAACCGAAGGGCTTTGTCAAGCTCCGACGTGCCGAGCGACTGGCACTCCGAGATGGCAAGAGCGTCGACTCAACTGGTCTGGAGATCGACGAACTGACAGGTGAAACCTGGGCGGATTTCTTGCGTAAACGCGTTGATGCGCTTGTGAGTGACGAGCGGGTCCTCACCGCCCCAGATGGACTACAGAAGGCCCACGAGATCGCCGCCGAGTACAACCTCTCGTTGAGGTCAACAGACGGCGATCTCAGCATCGGCTTGATCGGTGACGACGGCGAGGAAGCGGTCTACACGACACGCACGCCTAAGGGTCGTAGTCGCAGGCGGAAAGCGGCAGACGCTGGCTCGAAATTTGGGCCTGGCTACACCACCAACGGCCTGCGCGACCGTATCGCGGAGGCACAGGCACAACTGGCGGCAGCACTGGCGCGCCAGACGCGAATTGAACGACTGAAGAAACTAAAAGAAAGCGAGGAAGACAGTGATCAAACAAGCGCTTACCGGACAACAACAGCAGGCCCTGGAGACGTACCTCGAAGAGAGCCTCGACCCCGTCCTGGAAGCCCTGGAGACTATGCAGGAGCAGCGCACGAAGGACTCAGCGAAGATGGCCACCGCACTCAAAGCGATGGACGCACTGGAGAGCAGGATTTCGAGCATCGCGGCCTCGGAGGGGGAACTGAACACATTGTCCGAGCAGCAGCAGAAGCTCAACAAGCAGCTGAAGAAGCTCGCTCGGACAACGGTCGGCACAAAGGAGTACGACCAAACGCAGAAAGCAGTCGCAGAAACCATCAGCAGCCTGGTCAACATGCTGACAGATATGGGTCCGGCTATGCGGAACATTCAGAAAACACTGCTCGATCTGGCGAAGATGTACCGAGCAACAATCGAAGTCGCGAAACACCCAGTGAGGCTCAGCGACGAAAGCGCCATGAGCGTCTCGCGCGGCTTAACCAGGCAGTTAACGGCTTGCCTGAGTTCCGGTATTAGGCCCGTGGTTAACGAGTCGTTCGAGCGGGTCCAGACCGACCTCGACAGTACGGTCAACGCAGCCGTTTCACGATTGGAGAAGGAGAGTGCCCGACTCTCGAGAGAGCTGGAGAAGGTGAGCGCAGAGCGACAGAAGTTGGCCGAAGCCATACAGAAAGACACTGATCGGATAGATAACACCAAAAGGTTCGCGCTCTGGTCTGTCCTAGCAGCCCTTATGGCAAGTGTGGGATTCGTGGCCATTGGCGGTCTTGGCGTAGGCGTTATGACGTACCTCGGTTTCCCTGACGGCCTGGGGGCACTTTGGGGTCACGTCGCTGATGCTGAGACATGGTACTCGACGATAGGGTGGCTAACTGTCACAATGACAGTCATTGGCCTCATCGTCGGTCCTATGTTCTACCTTGCCTTGAAACTGACCAGAGACGATTAGCTGGAGAAGAACAAACCCCTTAGGGGACTGAACTCCGGAAAGTGGACACGGGGGATTCACCAAGGTGCGATAGTCAGGGTCGCTGGTCTAGCGGCTCACCAGCTGACGTGGGAAAACAGACTCATCCTGAAGGACTTCCCGCTTCAGTGATGCGTTAAGCGACCCCTCCAACGGGCTGTCCGCATTCACCCCAATCGACCCCACCTACTGGGTGACACCGAACTACTCGGTGTAGGTCTTGCGTGGCATGGCGGAAAGGTTCCTCCTTCCGCCAGCGAAATACTGGTTTCAGTGTGCCCACTATCCGGTGGCCAGGCCCCACTGCATAGGTCAGAAGCTCGGGAACTAAACGAATAAGCCGGACGTTATTAGCCTATACAAGTAATTATTTAGCTCAAGTGAAAGGTTTCACATGTGTAATTATGAATACGACATTTTTGCGGTTCCGACCGCATTTGATAACCGGGATACCCAGGAGGAATTCTTGGATCTCTTCGAGATCGATGAGCAGGAGACGAGTTTCAAGGACACCATCTTCAGTGTGGTCCTAAAGTATCGGGGCAAAATTGCCGTCGCGTCAACATCGAAACTTTATCTTCATCATCTTCCCGAGGACGTGTTGTGTCAGCTTCCGGATACCTTCGCGGAGCCTACCGACGTCAGCTACGAAACCGTGATGCGCATCCTGCGCGACATCTTGCGCAGTTACGAAAGGGGAACCGACGGCCTCAAGGTCCGAGGCGACATCCGCAGGGGTCAGATCTTGCACTTCTGGGAACCGTAACAGGTGCCTGGACTTGTAGAACCAGGGGATCCCGTAGGTGGTCGGCAACCTACACTAGGCTAGACAGGGGCTAAGTTGGATGAATATCATTTCAGCGACATGCAACCTGTACGGACCGATGTAGGGGTCAGCCACGACCTCGGCGACCCCTACCTGCTCTAGGACTTTCGGCAATCAGGCGATCTCGATGTAGCCCTTGACCAGGATGTGCCCGAACCCAAAGCAACTCACATAGTGCACTCTGTAGTGGTTAGCGACATGGCAGTGCGTCATGAAAGATGCCCGCGCCTCACCGGCAAAGCTCTGATGCCGCATAGCCTTGGCACCCCGGGCCCTAGTAATTTTGAAAAATACCCCCGGAGGTTTTTGAACTGGCCCCCATTTGGTGGACACCTGATATCCAGCCCAGTCGGGCGGGGAAGAAAGGTAATCTACCACCATGTCCAGGTACTCCGAAGAGTTCAAACGTGATGCCGTGACCCTCTATGAGAACAACGAGGAGCTCTCACTGAACTCAGCATCAGCAGAGCTCGGCATCAACCGTGCCTCGCTGCATTGCGCGGGCTAGAGGATAAAAATAGAGCGTTTGCTACGCAGCTGGCGAGGAGAAACCCTCCGAGATGACCTGCTGCTGCTCGGGACGTGATGCCATAGCCTTTGACAAGATGATGTGAAGAACAAAAGTGACAATCAGCGCGCCAAGTCCAGCAGGGAAGTCAAGCGGGAGGGCGAACCAGTATTGGAATGCGATCCCGCATAGGGCACCAACAATGAATGAAAGTACAGCAGGCAGGCGAAGCGGAGGCATATGGTTAGGATCTGCGGTCGAGTACTCATCGCGACGAAGTAGGTAATAGTCAGCAAGGATAGGTCCGGCCAGTGGAACGAATGCAGCACCAAGAATGGTGATGAAGTCGGAGAAGAAATATTCATAGAAACCAAGGGAACCGAGAATGGTGCCAACAATTCCAACTAAAATAACGATCTTGCCACGGTGCAGGCGAAGGCCGGCGCTCTCGGCGGCAGGGCCAACGTAGAGGGCATTGCAGTACAACTCAGACATGTTGGTTGTCCACAGAGCCAAGACCCACAGCGTTACGCCGACAATAGTTAAGAATAGGCCTTTTGTAACCATCCAGGTAATAAAATTCGAGTCACCTGTCGAAATTGAACCGACATAACCGACAATATTGAGCAAAGGATTAGTCAAGATAAAACAGGCTGCAGCTCCGATAAACACGTGAGTCACCTTCTTGGCGTAGCGGAAGATATCTACACCCATAATGACACCCGCAATCCATGCACCAAGCATGATTGTCACGCCCGTGCCTTGGGACATGCCCGAACGGGTTGAAGCTTCATCAATTACCTTATCAAATCCGCCAAATTCACCAACCATCAAGACCGCGGCTACCAGTGCAACGATGAGAACAAATGGTGCAGCCCAGCCTGAAATCGTTTCGATAGCCGTGATGCCCCTCCACGCGGAGTAGGTAAACACAGCGCCCCAGAACAGGCACAAAAGCACGTATTCAAGAGACAACCCGTTAACAACTGTGATGCCCGTGAGATCGCCTACAGCTACGTCGAAAATTGAACCAACCATGCCTACGATTGACGCAAACCAACCGAGGGTCAAAAGCGCCATGATGAGCATTGGCAAAATCATGCCCATCTTGCCGTAGGAAATGCGAGAAATCAGGGAAAGGTTAAGCCCTGTACGCATTGCCGCGAGACCGAGCAGGAATGTGAGAATAAGAAGGAGGCCCTCGCCTACTGAGATTGCCAAAAGGGCTTGCCCGAATGTCATCCCCTCGGCGCCTCCCTGCCCAGCGAGTTGACCGCCCACAATCGATCCTGTTGGCACGTACCCAAATCCAACCCAGATAGCGAACATCGACGGACGCTACGTAGCCGAGCCCGACGCGGGTCGACTGCTTTTAAGTTTCGATAACTTGTTTATCGACGGCTGGAGCATGTTCCACATTTTCCGTGAGTGGAAGCAGGCCTACGACCACGGCGTAGACAGTCTCAATCCGGCAATCCCCTATTCATTTAAAGACTATGTCGAAGCCACGATTGAACTGTCACACAGCGACATCCATAAGCGTGACCAAGCCTATTGGGAATCGGCAGTGGATACTATTTATCCTGCACCGCAGTTGCCGGTGACCGACACAAACGGCGCTAATACCTCGCAGTTTTGCCGCCACCACGCCCTGGTGGACGCTGCGAAGTGGCGCCGGATTAAGCAACGGGTACGTGAGGAGGGGATGACCGAAGCCGTATTCCTAGCCGAGGTATACGCCGAAGTCCTAGCGAGGTACAGCGATGAGCCGCGACTTAGCATCAACCTGACCCGGTTCGACCGCACTCGGTTCGCCCCCGAGGTTGACCACATAGTTGGCGACTTCACCAGCCTATCTATTCTCAGCGTGGATACCCAGTGTGCACCATCGTTCCGGGACCGCGCTGCAGCGCTACACAGGCGCATGTTCAGCAATCTCGATCACGGCAGTGTCTCCGGCGTGTCGGTGCAGCGAATGCTTACTAAGCAACGCGGTGCTCGGGTAACCATGCCGGTGGTCTTCACGTGTGGCCTGGGCGTCGTGGAGCACCCCGAGTCAGATCAGAGTCCTTACCTGGGCGTAATCGATCATGGCCTATCGCAGACGCCACAGGTATGGATGGACCTCCAGGTCTATGAACACGATGGTGGCCTGATGCTGAATATGGACGCGGTCGAGGCGATCTTCCCCGACGACATGGTGGCGGAGCTTTTCACCAGCCTTACAGCCACTCTCTCGCACCTCGCAGAGTCCCCTGAACTCTGGAGGCTCTTCCGGTTTTAGAGTGCATTGATTTTG
>NZ_KQ961752.1:0-512 GCF_001563605.1 Corynebacterium sp. CMW7794 | reverse complement strand
GCACTGAGCCGTCCGAGGCGCGGATGGTGACGTCTTCGCCTTCGCCGCGGCTAATCTTGTCCATCTCGTCGAGCTTGAGCACGACGTGGACCATGCGTCGCGGCGGCGCGAGCGTGGTTTCGCCTTCGACGAATTCTTTGAAGCCGTCCAAAAGCTTCTCTCGGGATTTCGGGGTCACGCCGGGCAGGCCGTTGGCGAAGTCGAGGAGGCCCGGGTCCTTGGTGAAGATGGTCAAGCGTGCCCACCCGTCTGGGGATTGGGTCAGCCGGGCGTATTCCTCTTTGGGCTTCTTCTCAATGTGTTTGGCAGCAACAGCGGGAATGTCTTCGGCGGCGGTGTCCGCGAGCAGTGCGCGCAGTGTGTCCTTGTTGGGGGCGGAGGCGATGAGGTTCTCGATCTTTTCCAGTACGCGTAGCGGGTGCTTGCGGCGGATCGCCGCCGCTCGGGCTTCGGCTTGGAGGGTCGTGGCCTTCGTGTTGCCGTAGTAGACCTTGTGCAGGCGGCGCACGAGA
>NZ_KQ961751.1:0-1307 GCF_001563605.1 Corynebacterium sp. CMW7794 | reverse complement strand
TGAAGCGTCCTGGGTTTAGTTCCGCTTCTTTTACGGCCCTGTGTTGATGGGCTGGGTGAGATAGTACTCGGTTTCTACTTCCTGTGGGGTAGCGTAGTCCAAAGCTTCATGAAGCCGCTTGGTGTTCCACCAATGCACCCACCGCAAGGTGGCCAATTCGACTTCTCCGACCGACGTCCACGGGCCCCGGGCATGAATCAGTTCAGCCTTGTAGAGACCATTGACTGTTTCGGCTAGAGCATTGTCATAAGAATCGCCGACTGTTCCCACACTCGGACGGATTCCGGATTCCGCTAGCGCAGTGGAATACTTCAGTGACACATACTGGCTGCCCCGATCACTATGGTGAATTAACTGGTTTCCATGGATTCGTCCTGCAGTCGTTAACGCATGCTCCAAAGCCTCCATGGGCAGCGCATCGGTACGCATCGTCGAGCGTGTAGCAACACCAACAATTTTTCGGCTGAATACATCCACGACAAACGCGGTATAGGCGAATCCTGACAGGGTGCGAACGTAGGTAATGTCGGCAACCCACAACCTGCCTGGTGCCTGCGCACGGAAGTTTCGGCACACAAGGTCCGGGCGATGATCCGGTGTCTTCGGGCTAATCGTTGTCACAGGGGTTCGCCCACGTCGGCGGCCGGAAACACCTGCTAGCTTCATCAGTCGTGCAGTCTTATCGCGGCCGATATGAAAGCCTTCACGGTTCATCGCGTGCCACATTTTGCGGATGCCGTAGACCGAGAAATTCTCCGCATGCACACGCTGTATCTCTGGGATAAGCAGGCTATCGCTTAAGGTCCTTGCGCTGGGAACACGAGTGGTCGCCTTGCGGTAGCCACGAGAGGTGATGAATCCACGATCTGCCTGTTTTAGAACTCTGCAGATGGGCCCGGGCCCCAAACTGATCTTTGTACGCGTCGATGTAGGAGATCATTTGGTCGTGGGTCGGTCGAGTTCCGCTGCGAAAAAAGCCGAAGCTGTCTTAAGAATCCCGTTTGCTCGTTTTAGTTCGCGGTTTTCACGGCGCAGACGCCCCAAGCTCTTCTTCCATTGTCTCGCCGCCTGAAGCGTCAGAGTCATCACGTACTGAAGCGCTGTCACGGTACCAGGCCCGCAACGTGTGGTGAGATACTCCAAGGAGCTCACCGACCTCCGTGTAGGCGCGTTGGAGTGAGCAAGACTCCAGGCGGACCATTTCGATGATCTGATGGACCGCCTTCTCCTTGAACTCGACGGAATACTTTCTAGGCATAGTTCAATCCTTCCTTAGCTGAGGTAGGAACTAAACCCAGGACGCTTCA
>NZ_KQ961750.1:0-14641 GCF_001563605.1 Corynebacterium sp. CMW7794 | reverse complement strand
ACAAAATCAATGCACTCTAAAACCGGAAGAGCCGTCAAAAGCACCGATTTGCTACAGGCAGTGTGGGGCAAAAACTATGAGCGAGAGACCAATTATCTGCGCGTCTACATGTCGCAATTGCGCCACAAGCTCGAGCCAGATCCGTCACGTCCAAGCTACTTCCTCACCGAGCCGGGCTTGGGCTATCGCCTTAATGGCTTCGCCCCCGCATGATGGCCAGCGTGGGTGACGATAGACCCAGCTGCCAGCTATAGAAGAACACCCATCGTCGTTAGTGTTAGAAAACGTCGTCCTTGAATCTCAGTTTTTGGGGACAAACACTCGAAACGTTATAGGGCGAGGCGACGTGGGTCGGGGCGGCGAAAGGGCTTTCACATTCAGCGTCTATGAATCTCACTTTCATTAGGTTAAATACTATTCTCTGAGTTTTAGGTGGAGTTGAACCAAGGTCGTTGCAGTGGGTGACCAGCCGGTCAATCCAATGGGATAGCTCCGGGTGGGTCGTCCAGGTCAGGTCTGTGATGTGGTGGGAATAAGTGCTGAAGCGTCCAGTGTTCACACCAGTGGACGTGTCCGGGAAGATTCCGATGACTGACCAGGGACTTCACGACTAACGACACAAGCTCCTAACGGACGCAACCCTTTTTCACCCTTTTCGATGTTCCAGTGGTGTGCCGTGTGAGTTTTACTTAAGCGTCTTTTAAGACAAGCCCGGAATAAGGGCATTGAGCCCCAGCATGATGGCCAACGTCGCGAGCGGGATGATGATGGTCACGACGGCCACGTCCTTGTAGGACAGGCGGTGAGTCATGCCGCAGACCATGAGCATGGTGAGCACCGCACCGTTGTGCGGCAGCGAGTCGAAGCTCACGGAGGCCATGGCGGTCACGCGGTGCATAAGCTCCAAGCTAATGCCTTGCTCCGTGGCCAGCTGCGCGAGCTGTTCGCCGAGGGTTTCCATGGTGATGGACAAGCCTCCGGAGGACGAGCCGGTGATGCCGGAGATGACCGCGGTGGACACGGTGGAGACCACGAGCGCGTTATCCGCGATGCCGAGCATGTTGTTCTTGATAACGGCGAAGACGGCCAGCGCCGCGATGACGGCACCGTAGCCGACCTCAGACGCGGTAGTAAAACACGGGAGGATGGCGTTCTTCGCGCCTTCGGAAAGTTCTTTGAGCGAGGTGCTCACGCGCGAGGGGAACATCGCGATGATGACCACGACGGCGAGCGCCAGGGCGATGGTCGGCGACCAGATACCGAGCAGCGCCTTGAGAGAGGTCTCGCCGTATTTTTCTGCGGCGAGGTAGTCGGCGGTCCAGGACTTGGAGAAGAAGTAGACAATCGCGAAGTTCACCACGATGACCACGAGAATGGGCAACAGGCCCAGCATGCCTTGGACCTTGACGGACGGTTCCTTGATGCCCAGCGGCGCGTGGGTGGTGAGGTGACCACCGGAGTTGGTGTCGAAGGACTCGCCGCCGATGTCGACGGAGGCTTCGTCGCCAGTATCGCCGATGCCCTCGGGCGTCGGGATGACGTTGCCCTTTGCGTCGATGGGCTCGAAGCGCTCGCCGCCGCGCTGGAGTTGCTTAATGCGGAACTCGAGCCAGGCCATACCGGCCACCAGCATGAGGAGGGCCGAGAGGATGCCAAACACCGGCGCGGCGTACGTATTCGTGCCAAAGTAGCTCGTCGGAATGGCGTTGTGAATCTGTGGGGAGCCCGGCAACGCGGCGAGCGCGAAGGTGATGGTGCCCAGCGCGATGGCGCCGGGCATAAGCCGCTTGGGGATGCCGGTTTCTTTAAAAAGCGCGGTCGCAATCGGCACGATGGTAAAGGCCACGACCCACGCGGAGACGCCGCCGTAGGTAAGCAGTGCGGTGGCGATAACAGTGGAGAGCATCGCACGTTTCGGCCCGAAGAGCGCGGTGATACCGCGGGCGAGGTAGCGCGCCAGGCCTGTCGAGGTCATGAGGTAGCCAAAGATCGCGCCGAAGAGGAAGAGCGGGAAATACTTCCCAATGAACCCAGCGAGCGCCGGCATGAAGATCTGGGTGTACGTGCCCATGACCGGTTCGCGGGCAAAGAGCACCGCAATGAGCGCGGCGGCGGGGCCGACGACGACCACGGAGTGGCCACGATAAGCGAAGACGACAAGGAATATGAGCGAGAGGACCACGCCTATGAGCGAGATGACCATCGAAAGAACCTTCCTAGAAAAGCATCGTGCGCCCGCGGGGCGGGCGCTACGATAAGCGACATGGATACAGGCCCGGCACAGGAGCCGAACGAGGTAAAGCCGAGCGCGCGGGAGCGGATTTTGGAATGCTCGCGCGTGCTCTTTAGTGAGCACACGTTCGCGCAGGTCTCACTCAAAGACATCGCGGAGGCTGCGGGCGTGTCCGTGGCGCTCGTGGTCAAGCACTTTGGTAACAAGGACAGCCTCTTCGAGGCCACCGTGGATTTCACGGCTTCTTCGGCCGCGCTGTTTGCCGGACCGTTTGGGGAGCTCGGGCGGACCGCGGTCATCGAAACGCTCACGGCCCCACACAATGCGCCCTACTCGATGGCGCGGACCATCTCCGTGGCCGCGGGTGCCCCGGAGAGCCTCAACGCGATTGGCAAGCGCATCAAGTCAGACCTGCTGCAAGTACTCGCCCAGCGCATCCGGGACGAGGCCCCGCACCCGAGTCCTTCGCCGGAGTTGCGGGCGCAATCGGCGGTGGCGCTGCTCATGGGTTTGAGCTTCATGCGCCGCTTCGGGGATACGGAATTCGAGGCCTTCCACACGGACACGCTCATCGAGTATTACGCGCCCGTCCTCCAGGAGATGCTGGACGGGCACTAGCCGGAACGCTGCGCGCCCCGGCTAGCATGAACTACGTCGCGCGCACGTCGTTGATAATCGCGCCGAAGTCGAGGCCGCCGTGGCCTTCGTCCACGAGCTTTGTGTACTGCTGGGTGGCAATCTTGCCCAGGACGGTATCGGTCTTCGTCTCCTCCGCCGCGGCCATGGCGAGCTTCAGATCCTTGAGCATGAGCGCTGCGGCGAAGCCCGGCTTGAAGTCGTTGTCGCCCGGCGAGCCCGGCACGATGTCCGGCACCGGCGCGTTGACGGTGAGCGACCAGGAGTTACCCGTCGCGTTGGAGACCACGTCGTAGAAGGCCTGGTGGTCGAGGCCGAGGCGCTCGCCCAGGACAAGGGCTTCGGACAGGGCAATCTGCTGGATGGCCAGAATCATGTTGTTGCAGGCCTTGACAGCCTGACCGTTGCCGGTCTGGCCGCAGTGCGTCACGGACTTGCCCATGGCCTCAAGTACCGGCTTGACCTTGTCGAAGTCCTCCTTCTCGCCGCCGACCATAAAGGCCAAGGTGCCGTTGGCGGCGCCCGCCATGCCGCCGGAGACTGGGGCGTCGAGGAAGCGAGAGCCGACGGCGGAGACGGCATCGGCAAGCTCGCGGGCTTCGGAAACGGCGATGGTGGAGACATCGACGAAGATCGGGGCGGTATCCTCGGCCGCGATGATGGGCTCGAGGACCTGCCTGACCAGGCCGCCGTTAGGCAGGCTGGTGATGACGATGTCAGCGCCCTGGGCGGCCTCCTCAGCCGAAGCGATGATCTCCACGCCGTTGTCCGCGGCGCGCTCGCAGGCCTCCTCCACGACGTCGAAGCCGCGGACCGTGTGACCTGCCTTGACCAGGTTGGCGGCCATGCCGCCGCCCATGTTGCCTAGGCCGATGAATGCGATGGTGCTCATTGAAATCAGTCCTTTCTTACATGACCGGCATGGTGAACTGCGGGCCAGCGTTCTGGTCATCCGGCCAGCGCGAGGTGACGGTCTTGGTCTTGGTGTAGAAGCGGAAGGCGTCCGGGCCGTGCTGGTTGAGGTCGCCGAAGCCGGAGGCCTTCCAGCCGCCGAAGGTGTGGTAAGCGATGGGGACCGGGATGGGGACATTGACGCCCACCATGCCGACGTTGATGTTCTTCACGAAGTCGCGCGCCGCGCCGCCGTTCTGGGTGAAGATGGCGACGCCGTTGCCGTACATGTGGTCGTTCGGGTAGGAGATGGCTTCCTCGAGGGTCTCCGCGCGGACCATGGAGAGGACCGGGCCAAAGATTTCCTCGGTGTAGATGGACATGTCTGCGGTGACGTTGTCGAAGAAGGAGGGCCCGCAGTAGAAGCCACCCGCGAGGGACTCACCCTCGAATTCCTTGCCGGACATGTCGATGTCGCGGCCGTCGACGACGAGGTCAGCGCCAGCCTCGACGCCCTCGCCGATGAGGCGATTGACGCGGTCGCGGGCATCCGCGGTGACGAGCGGGCCGTAGTCCGCCTCCGGGTCAAGGCAGTGTCCGACCTTGAGGTCCGGGATCTTGCGGATGAGCGCCTCGCGGAGCTTATCGGCGGTCTCCTTGCCCACAGGAACGACGACGGACAGCGCCATGCAGCGCTCGCCGGCCGCGCCGAAGGCGGCACCAGCCAAGGCATCCGCGGTGGCCTCGATGTCCGCGTCCGGCAGGACGATGGCGTGGTTCTTCGCGCCGCCGAAGCACTGGGCGCGCTTGCCGTTGGCCGCGCAACGCTCGTAAATGTAGTTCGCAATCGGGGTGGAGCCCACGAAGCCGACGGCCTTGATGGTCGGGTTGTCGAGCAGCGCGTCGACGGCTTCCTTGCCGCCGTGGACGACGTTGAAGACGCCTGCCGGACCGCCGGCCTCGATGAAGAGCTCGGCGAGGCGGACCGGAACCTCCGGGTCGCGCTCGGAGGGCTTGAGGACAAACGCGTTGCCGGAGGCGAGCGCCGGGCCAGCCTTCCACAGCGGGATCATGGCTGGGAAGTTAAACGGCGTAATACCCGCGACGACGCCGAGCGGCTGACGCAGGGAGTAGGTGTCAATGCCGGTGCCGACCTCGGTGGAGTACTCGCCCTTGAGCTGGTGCGGCGCGCCGAGCGCAAACTCGAGGACATCGACACCGCGCAGGACGTCGCCCTTGGCATCCTCGAAGGTCTTACCGTGCTGCAGAGAGAGCGTGCGGGCCAACTCATCCATGTTGGCGTGGATGAGGCGAATCCACTCCATGATGACGCGGACGCGCTTTTGCGGGTTCATCGCCGCCCACGTCGGCTGGGCCTTCTCGGCCTCCGCGACAACGTGGTCGACGTCCGCCGTGTTCGCCAGCGCCACTGCGGCCTGCTCCTGGCCGGTAGACGGGTTGAGGACCGGCTGCGTGTTGCCGGTCGTGCCCTCCCAGGCCTCACCGTTGACGTAGTGGTGAATGGTGTACATAGCGGACTCCTTTGCATCCAGATTGGGGTTTCGTTGCCTTTCACCCTAACGAGACACACGTCACAAAACTATCTTTCGCGAGAGCTGAACCACTGTTTACCCCTGGAGTGACCCCAGTGTCATGGGATTTCGCCCAAACCCCTGGGGTGAACGCCATTCACTGGCTAAAGTGGGACGGCATGAAGCCCGAAAACAGCAGGTATACAGCCTGGGACGCGGATGTCATCTTGAACGACGGCACCATCGCCACGCTGCGCGCCGTCCGGGATACGGACCGCGCGGGCCTCGTGGAGTTCTTTGGTCGCGTCTCCGATCACTCCAAGTATCTGCGCTTTTTCGGCACCCACCCCGAGCTCACCAACGAGGACCTGGACCGCTGGCTCGACACGCGCGGCTATAACAAGGTCACCCTCGTCGTCGAGGAGCGCGGGGACATCGTGGCCGTGGCTGGGTACGGGATTGTCGAGTCGCTCCTGCCCGCCCGCGTGGGCGACGTGTCCTTCCTCGTTCAGGACTCCCACCACGGCAAGGGCGTGGGCAATATCCTGCTCGAGCACCTCGCCGAAATCGGCCGCGAAGGCGGCGTCGAGCGCTTCTTCGCGGAGATGCTCACCCAAAACCGCCAGATGGCGCAGGTCTTCATCCGCGCGGGCTACTCCGCCAAGCCGGAGCTCGCGGACGGCTACATCAGCGTGGACTTCCGGATTGAGCCCAACGCCACCTCCCGCGAGGTCATGGAGCGCCGCGAGCTGCGCGCCGAGTCCAGCTCCATCCGCCGTCTCCTCAATCCCACCCACGTAGCTACCGTCGGCGACGCCCCCGCCACCTTCCACGGCCCCACCAGCTCCCTCGCCCAGCTTTCCGATGCCCCCTCCCCCGACGCCGCCATCCCCGGCGGCCTCGTTGTCGCCCCGACCGGCACCGACCCGGGCCCGCTCATGGACGCGGCCTCCGCGGTCCATGCGGCCGGCGTCGTGCTCGTCTCCCGCAGCCAAAACCCAGGCCTCGCGGGAGAGGCCTCCCGCGCCGTCGTTCTCGCCGCCCGCGACCATGGGCTGCGCGCCCTGGGCCCGGCCTCGTTGGGCATTATCAACACGGATCCAGACGTGCGGCTCAACACGACACCCGCGCCGATGCCGCGGGCGGGCCGCACCGGTCTTTTTACCCAGTCCGCGGGCGTCGCGACGCTCACGCTTTCCCACGCGCTCGCCCGCGGAGTCGGCCTATCCACCTTCATCGCGGCCGGCTCCTTCGCGGATGTCACGGGCAACGACGTCATTCAGTTCTGGAGCGATGACGAGCGCACGCAGGTCTGTCTGCTCTCCCTCGACACGGTGGGTAACCCCCGCAAATTCTTCCGCGTGCTGCGTCGCCTCGCCCTAGAGAAGCACGTCGTGGTCTTCCTGCCGTCGCGTGCGCTCCACTCGGCGCGCTATGCCGCAGCCCCAGACGACGTCGCCGTCACCCAGCCCGCCGCGCCCATCGCGGCCCTCGACGAGGTCATCGAGCAGACCGGCGCCATGGTCGTCACCCGGCGCGACGCCATGTACGACATCGCGCAGCTGCTTGCCCGCCAGCCCGTCCCCCAAGGCCCACGCGTCGCGGTCATCTCCAATTCGGCGGGGCTCACTCGCCAGATGGAAGGCGCCGCCGGTCGCTTCGGCCTGCGCGTCCGCGGCACCACCGTCATGGGCGAGCCCGTCGCCAGCATCCGCGACGCCGTGGCACAGGCTCTCGCGGACCCCGCTGTCGATGCGGTGCTCACCGCCGTCGTGGAAATCGGCGAGTTCATCACCAAGGATGCCCGCGCGCAGCTCACCGAGCTCGCCGCCGGGCCCGCCCTCGAGCACGCCACCCCGCTCATCGCCTCCTTCGTGGGCTTCGACCTCCCGTCCGAGGACCACACCGGCGAGGAAACCCAAGGCCAGCTGCCCGTCTTCGCCACGTACGCGGACGCGCTCGAGGCTCTCGCCACCATCCTCCACAACGAAAAGCGCCGCACGCTCGCCCGCCCCACGCCCGAGGATCAACTGGCAGAACCCGGTGACGCCCACGGCGCCCGCGCGATCATCGCCGACATCCTCCGCGACTCCCCCACTGGCCGCTGGGCCACGGACGAGGAATGCATGGCTATCCTCGACGCCTTCGGCATCGACATCGTGCCGTGGACGCCGGCGCCCACCTTGGGCGAGGCCCTCCATGCCGCGGAATCCCACGGCTGGGACGTCGTTCTCAAGTGCACCTCCCCCATCGTGCGCGGCCGCTCCGAGCTGCCCACCGTCCTGCGCCACATCCGCACCCCTGAGGCCCTCACCCGCGCCTGGGACACGCTTACCCAACTCACCCGCGACCTCCACCTCGGCGAGGATCCCGGCGTCCTCGCCCCCGCCATCCAACGCACCGTGCCCGCCGGCGCCTCGCTCACCCTGCGCGCCATCGAGGATCCCGTCCTCGGCCCCATGGTCTCCGCCGGCATCGCGGGCCTGCCTACAGATCTCCTTGGCGACGTGTCGTGGCGCGTCCCGCCCCTGCGCCGCACCGACGCGCTCACCATGCTCAGCGAGCTGCGCGCCGCCCCGCTCCTTGCCGGCTACCAGGGCGCGAAGGCCCCGCAGCTCCATGGCGTCGAAGACGTCCTCATGCGCCTGACCGCTCTCAAAGACGAGCTCGTCCAAGTTGTCGACTGCGAGCTCACGCCCGTCATCGCGGGCCTCGACGGCACAGCCGTCGTCGGCGCGCGCCTGCGCGTGGCTCCCCTCGACGAACAACGCGACCCGCTCGCCCGGGCGCTGCCCTAGGAGACCGCCGTGAAGCCATTGCTCTTCAACGCCGAGGAAATGCGCCGCTACTCCCTCGGCCCTGACCATCCCATGGGCCCGGACCGCGTGCGCCTGGCCCACGAGCTCGCGGACTACTTCCACCTCACCGAGGAATTCGAGGTCGTCGAGCCCGCCGCCGCCACGACCGCCGAGCTCACCGCCGTCCACACCCCGGACTACATCACCGCCACGCGCCTCGAAGTCCCTGCCCGCCGCTTTGGCCTCGGCACGGAGGACAATCCCATCAGCCACGGTCTGTCCACCGTCGCCGCGAAGATCACCGGCGCCTCGCTCCAGGCTACCCAGGCCGTGTGGGAGGGCCGCGCCCCGCGCGCGCTCAACCTCGCCGGCGGCCTTCACCACGCGTTCGCGGATTCCATGTCCGGCTTTTGCATGTACAACGACGCCGCCGTCGCCATCCAGTGGCTCCTCGACCAGGGCGCCACCCGCGTCGCCTACCTCGACCTCGACGCCCACCACGGCGACGGCGTCGAGCGCATCTTCTGGGACGATCCCCGCGTGCTCACTATCTCCGTCCACGAGTCCGGCCTCTACCTCTTCCCCCACACCGGCTTCGCGCACGACATCGGCGGCCCCGGTGCCGAGGGCACCGCCGTCAATATCGCCTTACCCCGCTCGCCTTCCGATGCCGCCTGGCTCCACGCCGTCCACGCCCTCATCCCCGCACTCCTCAGCCGCTTCCGCCCGCAGCTGCTCATCTCTCAGCATGGCGCCGATCCCCACGCGGCCGACCCGCTCGCCGACCTCGAGGTGAGCATCAACGCCATGGCGCATGCCTACCGCTCCGTCGCGACGTGGGCCGACCAATACGCCAACGGAAAGTGGGTCGCTCTCGGCGGCGGCGGATACAACCTCGACTCCGTCGCCCGCGCCTGGACGCACGTCGCCGCCGCCGTCGCTGGCGTGGACCTCGACCCGGCCGCGCCCATGCCTCAGGGCTGGCACGGCTCGGCGACTCTGGGCGACTTCGGGAGCGCACGCCCGGACTTTACAAAGTTCGACCCGCGCCAGGTCCTCGCCACGCGCCCCGAGCCCGCCGTCGTGCAGACCTCCCGCGCGGTCTTCCCCTACTGGGGGCTTCCCGCCTACGGCTAGGCCGTCGTACCCCGCCACTCCGCGGCGCTGATGCTGTAGCGCACCGAGCTTTCCGCCGCAGCACGCGAGCGCGCATTCTGGTCTGCGACCTCGAAACCCAGGATGGATTCTGCGTAATACTGCAGGCGAAGAGAAGTCATGGTCTGAAAGAGCGCGAGCGCAAAAACGCAGAGAAACCCGGAGCACCTGCCCCGGGTTTCCCTGCGTGACGCTCTAGCGCGGCGGCATGCGCAGCGCGCCGTCCAAACGGATGGTCTCGCCGTTGAGATAGTTATTCTCCGCCATGGAGATGGCCAGCTGGGCGAACTCCTCGGGCTTGGCCAGTCGCGAGGGGAACTGCACGGTGGCCTCGAGCTGCTGCTTGAACTCGGGCGTAATCTGCTCCATCATCGGTGTCGCCACGACGCCGGGTGCAATCGCGTTGACGCGGATGCCCTGCGACGCGAGGTCGCGCGCAGCCGTAATCGAGAGCGCATGGACCGCACCCTTGGACGCAGCGTACGCGGCCTGCCCCACCTGCCCCTCAAACGCGGCGACGGAGGCGGTATTAATGATGACGCCGCGCTGGCCGTCCTCGTCGACTGGCTCAGTCGCGGCCATGGCCTCGGCCGCCGCAGTCATGACGTGGAACGTACCCATCAAGTTGATATTGATAGTCTTCGCAAAGAGGTCTGGGTCGTGCGGCCCCTTGCGACCGAAGATGCGCGCCGAGGGGCAGATGCCGGCGCAGTTGATGGCGAGACGCAAGGGGGCATCGGCATGCTGGGCGGCCTGAACTGCCTCGCGGACGGCGGCAGCGTCGGTGACGTCGACCTCGGCGAACTCCACGCCGTCATACTCCGGGGCACGAAGATCAAAGGCCGTGACGCGCACGCCGCGCTGAATAAACGCCTGAGCCGTCGCGGCGCCGAGGCCGGACGCACCGCCGGTGACGATGGCAGAAATGTTCTCGAGCTGCATAGTTTCTCCTTAGACGAATGCCGACACACCGGTGACGGCGCGGCCGACGATGAGCGAGTTGATATCGTAGGTGCCCTCGTAGGTAAAGAGGATCTCCGCGTCCGACATGAGCTTGGACAGGTCATACTCGGTGAGGATGCCGTTGCCGCCGCCGATATTGCGACCGGCCGCGGCGGATTCGCGCGCCAGGCGCGTGGTCGTGGCCTTGGCAAGTGCCGCGAAAGGCATCTCGAGTAGGCCCTTTTCCTGGACCTCGGCGACCTGCGCCATCATGGCGAGCGAGGCCGTTGCATTGCCGAGAATGCGCGCGAGCTGCTCCTGGACAAGCTGGAACTTCGCGATGGGGCGGCCGAACTGCTCGCGCTTGACGGCGTACTCGCGGGCCTTGTCGAAGATGCCCAGCTGGATACCGGCACCCTGCCAGCCCACCCAGGCGCGGGAGTAGCACAGGAAGTCGTTGACGTTGGCAAAAGTCTCCGCGCCCGGGATGAGGTTCTCGTGCGGGATAACGACATTGTCGTAGTTGATGTCCGCGTTTTGCATGATGCGCAGGCCCATCTTGCGGGCAATCTTCTGCGTCGTCACGCCCTCGCGGTTGTGCTCGACGATGAACGCCTTGATGTCGTTGTCCGCGATGTCGCGGGCGAAGCAGATGGAGAAGTCCGCGAATGTACCCGCGCCGATCCAGCGCTTGGCGCCGTTGATGACCCAGCCCTCCGCGGTCTTTTCTGCGGTGGTGGCCAGACCGCCGGCGATATCGGAGCCATGGTCCGGCTCCGTAAGCGCGAAGCAGCCCACTTTCTCAAACTGGCGCAGACCCGGCAGCCATTCCTTCTTCTGTGCGTCCGAGCCCAGCTTATCGATGAGCCCGACCACGAGCTCGTTGTGAATGCCCACGAGCGCCGAGAGCGACACGTCCGCGCGCGTTACCTCGGCGTAGACGAGACCGCGGTAGAGACGCGAGGTGCCCGAGAGCTCGATCTCGCCGAGGCCGTGCGCGGCCATCTTGGGCAGCAGGTCGAAAGGCAGCTCTTCTCGGTCCCAGAACTCGCCCACCACGGGGCGAATCTCGGTCTGAAGGAACTCGTGGATGGTGGCGAGCTTGCCCTGCTCGTCTTCGGGCAGTCGATCCGCGACGCCCAGGATGTCCGCGTGCGGGTACTTGATGCCGGCGAGGTGCGCGCCGAGTGGGTGGGAAGAATCAAGAATCGGTGGCATGAAGTGCTCCCTAGGTCCGAAGGGATAGTACGATTACGTTTAAAATCGTACAGTACGGCGTGGCCCACGTCACGTCTTCTGGGTGGAAATTTTCCCCCACGCGTTCCCCAACCTAGAGTTAACGCAGGTAAACCGCGAAACACAGACAGGACCTAGCCCATGCCCGAGAACGCCACACGCCCGCTCACCGCGCGCCAACGCGAGCTTTTTACCGCGCTCCTCACAGACTTCCTGGCCGAGGGTTTCGAGTCCTTCACCATCGACGACGCCACCAAGCGCTACCACTGCTCCAAGTCCACTATCTACGCCCTGGGCAAAACCCGCGACGCCATCATCCGCCGCGTGCTCGTGAGCTTCTTCAAAGAAATCACCCGCCGCACAGACCCCGAGGCGAACCGCATGACGAGCGCCGCCCGCGCGTTGGAGGACTATTTCACGGCAATGACCAGCGCACTCGCCCCCGCGAGCACTGCCTTCATGCGCGATCTTGCCACTGAACCCGTCGCCCAGGAGGTCTACGCACTCAACACCTCCGGCGCGACGCAGACCATCCGCACGCTCCTCGAGCGCGGCGTCGCAGCAGGCGAATTCCGCGCTGAATCCGTGGCGTTTACCTCGCTGGTCATCCAGCGCACCATGGCCGATATCCAGCAGGGCGCCTACACGGAAGCACTCGCTCCCGCCGCGGCCTATCACGCGTTGGGACAACTCGTCCTCCACGGGATTCTCGAGCGTTAGCGCGACTATTTTTATTAGCTGTACTGCGGAAACAAAAAATACTTTGACAATTGCCTAGCCATTACTTCGAATTCGAACTATGGTGAGTTGGGACGCAGGTCACAATTATTTTCCACTAGGACCCCCGACACTTCTCGAGGAGCATCATGACTACTGTTTCCAGCCCCAGCGTTACCGAGCAGTTTCGCGCCGCCCGCGACCAGCTTGTTTCCGTACAGACCGATTACGAAGCCGCTCGCGCGAACTTCGAATGGCCGCGCTTCGAGCACTTCAACTTCGCCCTCGATTGGTTTGATCACCTGGGCACCGAGGCCGAGTCGAAGGACCGCGAGGCCCTCGTCATCTGCGAGCAGGACGGTACGTCCACCCGCCGCACCTTCGCCGAGCTTTCCGCCCGCTCGAGCCAGCTCGCTAATTGGCTCACGGAGCAGGGCGTCAAGCGCGGTGACCGCGTCATGCTCATGCTCAACAACCAGGTCGAGCTGTGGGAATCCATGCTTGCCTGCATCAAGGCCGGCTTCGTCCTCAACCCCGCCACGGCGATGCTCGGTACGGTTGACCTCCAGGACCGTACCGATCGCGCCGATATCTCATGGGTCATCGCCAACGGCGAGGACGCCGCCAAGTTCCAGGACGTCACGGGTGAGTTCACCATGATCCAGGTCGGCGACGCCCCGGACGCACAGTCCAGCCACCCGACGCTGCGCTATTCCGATAGCTACTCCGCTTCCGAGACCTACACGCCCACCCAGGAGACCCCGGCGGACGAGACGCTCCTGCTCTACTTCACGTCTGGCACGACGTCCAAGGCCAAGCTCGTGGAGCACACCCACACCTCGTACCCCGTCGGCCACCTCACCACCATGTATTGGATCGGCCTCGAGCCGGGCGACGTACACCTCAACGTCGCGGCACCCGGCTGGGCCAAGCACGCATGGTCCAATTTCTTTGCGCCGTGGATCGCGGGCGCGACGGTCTTCCTCTACAACTACACGCGCTTTGACGCCGCAGCCCTCATGGACAAGATGGAAGAAGAAGGCGTAACCAGCTTCTGCGCCCCGCCGACCGTGTGGCGCATGCTCGTCCTCGCCGATCTGAACCGCATGAAGACCCCGCCAAAGAAGCTCGTCGCCGCCGGTGAGCCGCTCAACCCGGAGCTCATCAACGCCATCGAGAATGCCTGGAAGACCTCCGTGCGCGACGGCTTCGGCCAGACGGAAACCACCCTCCAGATCGCCAACACCCCGGGCCAGAAGGTCAAGGCCGGTTCCATGGGTCGTCCGCTACCGGGCTTCGAGGTCGTCCTCATCGACCCTGCCACGGACGAGATTGGCGACACCGGCGAGATCTGTCTCAAGCTCGACCCGCGCCCTGTTGGGCTGACGCCGGGCTACTTCAACTTCCCGGAGAAGAACGAGGAAGTCTTCCGCGACGGTTACTACCACTCCGGTGACACGGCCGAGCGCGATGAGGACGGCTACATCTTCTACATCGGCCGTGCCGACGACGTCTTCAAGGCCTCGGACTACCGCCTCTCCCCGTTCGAGCTCGAGTCCGTTGTCATCGAGCACGCCGCCGTGGCTGAGGTCGCCGTCGTGCCCTCCCCGGATCCTATCCGTCTCGCGGTCCCCAAGGCTTACGTCGCACTCGCCCCGGGCTACGAGCCCACGGCCGAGACCGCCGAGGCCATCCTCAAGCACTGCCGCGACGGCCTCGCCCCCTACAAGCGCATCCGTCGCCTGGAGTTCTACGAGCTGCCCAAGACCATCTCCGGTAAGATTCGCCGCGTGGATCTACGCAAGCGCGAGACCGAAATCCACTCCGCCGACGGCGGCGAGACCAAGGCACAGACCGAGTTCGCGGATTCGGACTTCCCGAACCTGAAGGGCTAAATCATGGACAGCATCGCGGAGGGCCGCCGGCAATGGGAGAAGCACTATGCTTCCGATGCCGCCTTAGGCCTCACCGCGATTTCCTCCGCCGCCCGCGCCGCGCACCTCCTGCGCGCGGGCGCGGAGGACGCGCTCGCGCCGTTCGGCGTGAGCTTTGCTCACTTTGAGCTCCTCACGCTCCTCATGTGGTCGCGCTCCGGCGCGCTGCCCATGTCGAAAATCAGCGCCCGGCTCCACATGCCGCCGGCTTCGCTCACCCACACCGTCCGCCGTCTGGAAGGCCAAGGCCTCGTCGCCCGCGTGACGGACGAGAAGGACAAGCGATCGACGTTGCTCACCATCACAGACCAGGGCATCGCGCTCGCCAGCGCCGCCGGCCCCGTCCTCAGCGACTACTGCGTCAGCCTCGACCAGGACGCCGCCGCCAAGCTTGTCGATGCCGCCGCGATCTTCCGCCGCGCCGCCGGCGACGACGTCGAATAACCTCGGCGCTCCGAGCACCAAGCAGCAGCCACGCCGAATGTGGAAGCGCGTTGAATGCTTAGAGCGACGCAAGAATCATTGCACTAAGCATGTGATGTCTAGTGACTTCTTGGACTCGGAGTC
>NZ_KQ961749.1:0-1271 GCF_001563605.1 Corynebacterium sp. CMW7794 | reverse complement strand
TGAAGTGCCCCGGGTTTTGTTCCTAGGCATTTGCCTTGATTTCCATTATTTCTCGACTGGGGTCGTGTTCCCAAAATTCGGCTTCGACTTCAGCTGGGGTGCGGTAGCCCAGGCTCTGGTGGAGCCGTGATTCGTTCCACCAGTTAACCCACTCGAACGTCGCGATTTCCACGTCGACGACATCGGCCCATGAGCGCCTATGAATCAGCTCATTCTTGTAGGAGCCGTTGACATTCTCAGCCAAAGCATTGTCATAGGAATCACCAACAGTGCCGGTAGACGCCGTAATTCCGTGCTCAGCCAGGCGCTCGTTGTAGACGATACTCACATATTGTGAGCCGTGGTCTGAATGGTGAATTAGGCCCGCCGTTTCCTTGGCGCACACGATCGCCTGGTTCAACGCCTGCAGCGGCAACGCCTCAGTACGCATCGAATCAGACAACGCCCACCCGACAATCCTCCGGGAGTACACATCAGTGACAAAAGCTGTGTACACAAACCCTTTCCTGGTGCGCACATACGTAATGTCCGCTACCCACAGCCGATGAGGGCCAGGAGCCTTAAACTCACGATTAACCAAATCTGGGCGAAGATCCGGGCCTGTGGGTTTGCGCGTTGTGACAGGTGCCCCACCTTTTCCCTTGCCGGACAGTCCAGCGCTGCGCATCAGCCGGGCTGTCTGCTCGCGGCCAATGTCAACGCCCCGGCGTTGCAGCACGCGCCACATCTTCCGCACCCCGTAGACGCCGTAATTTTCAGCATGAACGTCGCGAATATGCTCTACAAGGGCAGCGTCGCGAAGAGCGCGGGAGCTTAAGCCCCGGGCCTTGGATTGGCGGTACCCACGCGAGCTAAGAAAACCGCCTTCGCGATGCGTGTTTAACGTCTGGCAAATGAACTCGACGCAGAAACGATTCCGGTACTCATCAATGAACCGGATCATTTCCGACGTTTCGGGTCGAGTTCCGACGCGAAAAAAGCCGAAGCGGCTTTCAACAACTCATTGGTGTCCCGCAACTCTTGATTCTCGCGACGCAACCGTGCGTTTTCTGCAGCAAGGTCCTCGGGCATTGATTCCACAACACGTCCTTCGCGACGAGCGGCCTGCGTCCATTGCCTCGCCGTGTGCCACGACACACCCAGCTTTGGTGCCACGATCTTGCAGGCTGCCTGCATAGAAATGTTCTCCGCCAGGATGCGGTCTTCCACGAGGCGGACTACACGGTCTTTCGCATCCTGATCAAATTTTCTCGGCATGTTCCAAATTTTCC
>NZ_KQ961748.1:0-22398 GCF_001563605.1 Corynebacterium sp. CMW7794 | reverse complement strand
CCCCCGACGTGTCTACTTTCCAGGGGTCAGGCCCAACATCCACACCAGCATCCCTACGTCCGCAAGCACACAAAAGACAATGAGCGCTACGCGCCGCCATCTCGTTACTCCTTGTAATTCGTGGAGGTGTTTTGCGTAGGCCCGTTGGTGCAACCAGTTTTTAAGTGTCATCTCCACCCAGAGTAGTAACGCCTACTCGGCGTTAAATCCACCCCAGGGTGGATTGTTTCGGACAGCGTCGTTTCTAGCGTTGAAGACATGCACAAGAAAGTACCTACCATCATGGCTCTCGCCGCCGTCTACTTCGCCGGCGTCCCTGTAGCCAACGCTTTTCTGCCCGATCCGCACAACCCCACCAGCGCCGTAGCATTTCACAACCTGGAAATCCCCGGATTGGAATGCGAGCAAGGCCTCGGCTACCTGAAAGATACTCCTAGCTGGGAATGCGATGGCGTCACGATTTATGCCAAGAGCAGCAAGACTTCCCAAGAACCCAACGAATACCTCCCGCGGCAACATCGCGCGTTCAACTACACGTCGCATCTCCCACAGGCCGTCGTCGACGATCGCGGACAAGGCGTGTACCAAATCGAGGACTTCGGAAACATCACTGTCGCTCTAGACCGCGATGGTGACAAATACTTCTTCCATCTCGACGGCCCGGATGCCGCGCAATACGCCGAGCGAATCGAGGTGCACGCATGAGAATCCTCTTCTACCTACTCGTCACCGTAGGCCTCGCCTCCACGGTCCACTTTCAGCTCCAGCTGCCGTATCTCCAGGCCAGCCTCCTCGCCGGTCTCATCAACGGCCTCGTCCTGTTGCTCATCTCGTGGCTCATACTCCGCAAACATAAAGGCGCCGTACTTGGCCTCATCTGGGGCATCGCCTGTACCGGCCCTGCTGTATTCTTTGGCACTCAGCTCCGCGAAATACACGCCAAATTCCATTTGCAATGGCTTGAAGCCGCAGGATTCGCACCACTCAACGAGGAAACACTCAAGGTCCTCGGCGTCTTACTCATCTGCACCTACTTCATCAAACCCGAACGGGCGCGGGACTACGTTTATGTAGGTATCGCGGTGGGAATGGGATTTGCCATTGTTGAAGACTTCGCCTTTATTGCGCGCATTACCCTCTACGATCTTGATTCCGATACCGTCGGCGCTGCAGCGGGCATCGCTATCCGAACGGTCGGGAACCCCTTCGGGCATGCGCTCTATACCGGTCTCGCCGCATTCGGACTATCACGCAAGAACCCCTTCCCGTGGTGGCTGCTTGGCGTCGCCCTGCACACGCTTACTAATCTCTTCCCCTCGCTGGCCTCCACCTTCCCCGACGCGAATTGGCCCGTTATCGGTTCATTCTGCGTCGTCGCCGGCACATGGACTGCGTGCATCTGGCTCTTTACCCGCTTGGTTCGCTCCGCGCGCCGTGAGCGAAAGCTCAGCCACTCAGATGTTTCAGATGCCCCCGCACACAGTCCCCTGGTACCGGCAAAGAACTAAGCCGTCCCCTGGCAGTACGGACACCACCAAATAATCCGCTCCAGTTCGCCTTCATCGCCATGGGCGTCGACGCCACCGAGCACTCCCTTCTCGATGGGAGTGCCGCAGCGTCGGCATCGCGCGTTGTTGCGCCCAAAAACATACGTCGTCTCCCCGGCGCGCCGCACGCCCGTGGTCACCCGGATGGGTGAATACCGGTTGGCCCACATGATTGTCCGCGAGATGTCCACTATCTTGGCCACATCCACCGTGCTTGCCGATGCCCCCGGGTGCACGCCTGCAATAAAGCAGGCCTCTGCACGGTACTCGTTGCCAATGCCCGCGACATTCTTCTGATCAAGCAGCGCCGCACCGATGGCGCGTTCCGGGCGCGCTTCGATGCGCCGGATCGCCTCCTCACGCCCGCCATTTGTCTCCCAGTCCGGGTCGAGGATGTCTGGGCCCAGATGCTCGATGCGCCCTAGGTAATCCGACTCCGGATAGACCTCCACGAACCCGAGAGTATGACCGACGACCTCGATATCGCGCGGTTCATCAGCAAGCTGCAACACCACGCGCGCGGTATGCCCGGGAGCGCGCCACTTGTCCCCGGCGTAATGGATGTGCCACTGGCCCTCCATTTTCAAATGCGTATGGAGGATGAGCGGCTCGTCCTCGTCGCCCGCGAATTCCATGAAGAGATGCTTGCCATAGGGCCACACAGCCACGCACTCCATCCCGTCAAAGCGCGCGAGCGCATAGCGCGGCACCCGCACCGAGGTCTTAGTCACCTCGCGGCCCACCATGAACTGCATGCGTTCGGCCAGCTGCAGGACGGAATCACCCTCAGGCACGCGGCACCACTCCTTCTTTAACGACTGGCGATTCTACGCCAGCCCCACACTGAAACCGTAAGGAGTCATCATGACATTCAACTGGCTCAACGCCTACGGCGCCGGCCGACTCGTGGTGTTGCTCGTACCGAATATCATCGGGGCGCTCGCCGGCGGCAACGGCGACGCGCAACCGCCGGTGGACGTCCCCGTCGCACTCACGGTGGCCGAGAATATCGCCCGCTGTGCGTGCATAATCCTCGTGGTTCTCCCGCTCGGCGTGGGCAGATTTGAGATGCGGACGCGCGCTGCTCCCCGCCGTCATGTTCATCAGTTGCGGCGCGGTGCTGCGTCACCACCTGCTCACCGCCGCGAGCCTGTGCTTTGCTGTGGCGCACATCTGGATTACGGTGCTCACCCACAGCGGGCTTGCAGCTAACTCGAAATCACAGAAAGCTCCAGCATCCCTGGAGCGTTGTGGATATTCGCAACGGAGCAGAATCCGTGCGTCGTCGTGGGAATTTTGGCGCCGCACACGACAACGTTGGTATTGTTGTTGCGAAGCCACTCAGTGGCAATTAGGCAACGGGCCCCGCACGTGATGCGACGGCCCGCCCTTTCTTTTTCGCAGCTTCTGGCGTCTCCCCAGGCCCGACTATCACGCCGCATCACGCTCGTTCCCGGATTCAGCCAACTCCAATTGTGCGGACCACTGCACTGTCGGTTAACTCCGAACAGACACAGAACGTAAGCCGTTGCGTTTAGGCGAGGCCGGAAGTAACTCCCGGCACCGACGCCCTACTCTCCCACGGCGTGATGACGTACTCGCGCTTCAGGTCGCGCACTGAGGACACGCCGAGCAGCGTGCAGGCAGTCTCCAGTTCGGAGGTGAGCAGCTCGATGGTGCGGTCGACGCCCTCGCGCCCGCCCGCCATCAGACCGTAGAGGTAGGCGCGGCCGATGAGCACGAAGTTCGCGCCGAGCGCTAGGGCAATCGCAATATCGGTGCCGGACATGATGCCGGAGTCGTAGACGATCTCGGCGTCGAGGCCGAGCTCCGCGCGGATGGCTTCGAGAGCGCGAAGCGTATTGACCACGCGGTCGAGCTGGCGGCCACCGTGCGAAGAAACCACGACGCCATCCGCACCAAGCTCGATGACCTTGCGAGCGTCAGCAGGATTGACGATGCCCTTGACGAGCATCTTTCCGTCCCACTGCTCGCGAATCCACGCCAGGTCATCGAAGTTGAGACCCGGGTCAAACATCGTGTTGACGAGCTCACCCAGAGTACCCGTCGTCGAGGTCAGCGACGCGAAGGTGACCGGGTCCGTCGTGAGGAAGTTGAACCACCACTCCGGACGCCACGCGGCGTCAAGAACGGTGCCGGCGGTGAGCCGCGGCGGGATGCGCATGCCGTTGCGCGTGTCACGCAGGCGCTGGCCCGCGACCGGGGTATCGACAGTGACGACGAGCGTGTCGTAGCCACTCGCTGCCGCGCGACGCAGCAGCTCAGCGCTGGCCGCGCGGTCCTTCCACAGGTAGAGCTGGAACCAGCGGCGGCCGCTGCCGGAAGCCCGCTCGACTTCCTCGACAGACCGCGTGCCCATCGTCGACAGCGTGAACGGAATACCTGCCGCCGTTGCTGCCGATGCCCCCGCATCTTCGCCCTCGGCATGCATAAAGCGCGTAAAGCCGGTCGGCGCAATGCCGAACGGCAGCGCGGAACGCCCACCCGCAATGTCGACGGACAGGTCGAGCTCCGTGGCACCCGTGAGCACGTTAGGCAGCAGGCGAATGGAACGGAAGGTCTCCCGCGATTCGTCATAGGTAACCTCGTCGCGCGCGGCGCCGTCCACATAGTCGAAGGCCGCCTTAGGAATGCGACGCTTGGAGATCTTCCGGAGATCCCACACGTCAGCGGCCTCCGCAAGGCGCGCGGCGCGACGGTCGAGGGTCGGCCTCTCAAAGCGCATGAGGTTCTTCAGTTCTGAGACTTGGGGCAATTGACGCTTGAGACGCATGACGGTTCTCCTCTTCGTGGTTCGTAGTGCGGCCGTAGAAAGCGGTCCTGCTTTCATTCCTACTCTTCTACAGAAATAGCGCCAAACTGAGGTCCTCCCCCAGACAGCACGAAACCCCAGCGCCACCGAAGTGACACTGGGGGGCGCATGCGAGGAAACCTAGTGGCGGATATTCACGCGCTTGTGGTTGTAGAGGCCAGACTCGATGAGCTTGACCATGCCCAGGGCGTAGTCAGCGTAGGAAATCTCGTTGTTGCCGTTGGCATCGACGGTGAACTTGTCGGAGTCGACAATCTCAAACTTCCCGGTGCGCTCACCCTCGGCATCGAACTCGGCAGCCGGGGACACGAACGTCCAGTTGAAATCATCACGCATACGCAGGTAATCGAGCTGCTCCGACTATGCGGAAGCCAGCGGCACGAACATATTCGGGAAGTCCGGAGTCTCGAGCAGCTTGGTGCCCTTATCGTCCACGATCATGGAACCGGCACCACCTACAACGTAGAGACGAGCATCGGAACCGGCGAGCACGTCGCCCAGGTGTGCCACGGACCTGGTATGCAGCGGCAGCGTCTCCGGGGTAAAGGCGCCGAAGGCGTTGACGACAGCGTCGAAGCCAGCGAGGTCCTGCGCCGTGATGTCCATAATGTCGCGCGTGATGACGTTCGTTGCAGCGGAGCGGTTCTCGCCACGCACGATGGCGGTGACGTCGTGGCCTGCGGCCTGTGCTTCCTTGACGATGCGCTGGCCGGCCTTGCCGTTGGCAGCAATGACTGCAATCTTCATGGGAGTTCTCCTTCAGTAGGTTTAACTTTAACGTTGAAGCCAACCTTAGGCGCATGTGGTAGCTTTTGGGAAGTAGGAACCCAAAATTGCCCTAGGCACCAAAAAGAAACTATCAAGGTCACAGCCATGAAACAGCCGCTTACTTCTTTGCCCGCCTGCCCCGTCGAGACGACACTCACGCTTCTGTCCAACCGCTGGCGCGCCATGATCCTGCGCGATCTCCTCGACGGCACCATGCGTTTTAACGAGCTGCGGCGCTCCGTGACCGGCATCAGCCAGAAGGTCCTCACGTCGAACCTGCGCGAGATGGAAGACACCGGCATCGTCCACCGCGAGGTCTTCGCTGAGGTCCCGCCCCGCGTCGAGTACTCGCTCACTCCCCTCGGCCAGTCCATGCGCCCCATCCTTGACGCCATGGACGAATGGGGCACGCACTACCAGCAGCAGGTTGCCAAGGAAATCGTCTAGCGCTGGTATCCACGCTCCGCCGCTCACCCAGCTTTGGGTTTATGGCGCTTCACGCCGCCAAACCAGCCCCCAAACGCAACAAAACCAAAGCCAGGATGTGCTGCGGCACCAGTCGTATCCCTAGCGCCGATACCCACGCGGCCGGAATCCACCCGGCGCGGACCGCCAGCCTTCACGCCCCGCGTCGGCAGCACCATCAGAGGGTTCGGCCTCCGGCACCGACTCCAGCGCATCGGAAAGCGACCGTCCCCGCCTGCTCGGCGCCACGGAGGTCGAAAGCTTGCCAGAAATCCGCACGCCCTTCGGAGTAATCCCTGCGCCGTGCTCGCGCAGCTGATTCGCCAACGGGGTCTCAAAGACCGAGGCCCCGTTGGCCTTTTCGATGGTGAGCGGCGAGAGGCGCCCAGATGCGACGGCCTCAGTGAGCGCCGCCACGATATAGCCCACGACCTCGCCGCCATCGATGCCCGCGGGCACCGGGAAGGTCGTGAGCGTCTTGCCGCCACGCGTGAGGTGCGCGACGGGCAGGCCGTCCACGAGCACGACCAAAGCACCCGCCGCGCGCGTGGGCGAGCCCTCCGTCTCCGGCCACGGCAACGCCGCACCGTAGGGGTTCGCCGGATCCGCCGCGGCCAGCAGGTAGGTCTGCGGCTCCTGCGTGCCCGACGGCCAGCCGGTCACGTCCGGTGAATCCGCGAGCCCGCGCAGGCGGTCGATGACAGCAGGCGTCGAGAACTGCGCCGCACCCAGGCCTTCAATGACGTAGCCACGCATGGCCTTGCCGGACTCCTCGAATCCGGAAAGCACCTTATACGCCAGCGCGAAGCCGCCCAGCACATCTTCAGCGACGACGCTCCCACGCGTGACCACGCCGTAGCGGTCAAGCCAGGCCTCGCCGTGTGCCAAAGAGCGAGCCGTTGCTTCCGATGCCGCCGGCACCGCCAGCGCCCAACGCCCCGCCACGTCCGGCGGCGTCGAAGTGGCACGCTGCGACTGGGCAAAGGACGTGCGTCCCATGCGCAGGCGCGAACGGCTCGGCCGGCGCTTGGAACGGTGCGCCGCCGCGGAGCGAGACCCGCCGGAAAGATGCGCGCGAATCGGTGCAAAGGAATCCGGCGCGACGAGCCCAGCCTCGACGAGCTGCCAGAGTGCCTCTCGTAGCTCTCCGGGAGCCGCCAGGCTACCGGGAACTTCCGCCAGCAAATCAGCAAAAAGGAACCCGCCGCCACGTGCAAGCACGTCGAGCACTGACTGCTGGAGCATGGACGGACCGAACTCGCCCAGCTGAGGAGCCAGCTGCGCCGCATAGTCCGCGGGCAGCAGCATGATCCATGGGTCGGACGCGCCGGCCTTGCCCGCGCCGAGGATGAGAACCTCGCCCGAGGACGTGAGCTCGTCCAAGTGCCGCGGGGAATAATCCCCCACACGCGCGGGCAAAACGAGGGATTCCCAGGCGCTGGCGGGCAGACGCACCCCGGCGAGCTGTTCGATAACGGCAAACACGCCGTCGGCGCCACGCAACGGGGGCTGCTGCCCCACCGGCGCCACTTGCTGCCAGTCCGGCAGGAAGCGTCCATAGGTCGCGGGCGTGACCGGTTCCGTCGCCGCGCGGGCCGCAGCCAACGAGCGCGATCGGATGACACGCAGCACCTCGCTGGCCACGTACTCGGTTTCTTCGACACCCTGGCGGTAGTGCCCTTCCAACACGCTGTCCAACGAAGAGACAACGGCGAAGGTAGCGGAGACGGAGAGACCGAAGGCATCGGCAGCCTCGCGCAGGGTAAACGGGCCGCGGGTGCGCGCCCAGCGCGACAGGAGCTGCTCCAACGCATCCGTGATCGTCGCTTGCTGCGCCGGGATGCCCGGCGGGACGGGAACGCCCAAGCCATCGCGGAGTAAGGGGGCATCGAGAGACTGCGCGAGGTGCTCGCGCCCGCCAATACGCACCCGCATGATGCGCGAACCCAGAGCGTCGAGCGCCGTCATCGGCACCGAGGCATGCTCGCCGAGTTCAGCGACCGGGATGGGCCCCAGCACGCGCAGCAAGTCCGCGACCTGCTCTGTGGTCTTCGCGCGGCGCTCCGGGGTGCGACGCTGCAGCTGGGCGTCGACCTCCGCGATGATCTCTGGATCGAGCAGTTCGCGCAGCTCCACCGTGCCCAGCAGCTTCGCGAGCAGCGCAGGGTCAAGCGCTAGGGCGGCTGCGCGTTTTTCCGCCAAAGGAGAATCGCCCTCATACATGAACGCGCCCGTGTAGTTAAACAGCAGCGAGGACGCGAACGGCGAGGGCTGATCGACGGTGACCTCCGCGATGCGCACGCGCCGGTGGCCCAGGTCCCGCATGAGCTCCGTGAGTGCCGGCAGGTCATAGACGTCCTGGAGGCACTCGCGGACGGTCTCCAAGATGATGGGGAACGAGGGGTACTTCCGGGCGACGTCGAGCAGCTGTTCCGCGCGCTGGCGCTGCTGCCACAGCGGGGCGCGCTTGCCGGGGTTCCGGCGCGGCAGAAGCAGCGCGCGGGCCGAGCACTCGCGGAAGCGGGAGGCAAACAGCGCGGAGCCGCCTACCTGTTCCGTCACGATATCTGCGATCTCGTCGGCATCGAAGGCAAAGAGGGACGCGTCCGGAGCTTCCTCGCCCTCGGGCAGGCGCAGCACGATGCCGTCATCGCCGGAGACCGCCTGCGGATCCATGCCGGTGCGCTCCGCCACCCGCGCGCCTACGGCAAGCGCCCACGCCGCATTGACGGGACGGCCGAACGGCGTGTGAAGGACCAGCCGCCAGTCCCCTACTTCGTCCTTGAAGCGCTCGAGCAGCAGCGTCTTCTCGTCCGGGATAAGCCCCGTCGCGTCCTCCTGCTCGCGCAGGTAGGCCAGCAGGTTATCGCGCGCCCACTCGTCCGAGTCAATAATGAGCGACGGGTCTGAGTAGGCCTCACGGCGGAAAGCACCCAAGGCCTTGCCCAGCTCGTACGGGCGGCCAGCGGCGTCTCCGTTCCAAAACGGCAGGCGTCCCGTATTCCCCGGCGCAGGCGTGACCTGCACTTGGTCACGGGTGATGTTCTCAATCCGCCAGCTCGTGGCGCCCAACGTAAAGATGTCGCCGACGCGGGATTCATAAACCATCTCCTCGTCGAGCTCACCCACGCGCCGGGGTGCGCCGCCTTCCGCGCCACCCACCAAGAAGACGCCAAACATGCCGCGGTCGGGAATGGTGCCGCCGCTGGTCACGGCCACGCGCTGCGCACCCGGGCGCGGCGTCAGCATGCCCGTGATCCGGTCATAGACGACGCGGGGCTTGAGCTCCGAGAAATCCGTCGAGGGATACACGCCCGAGGCCAAGTCGATGACGGAGTCGAAGACCTCACGTGCCAGGTCCCGGTAAGGCCAGGCGCGGCGGACAGTCTCGTACCACTCGTCCACGTCGAGGCCGTCCTCGCCCGCCGCAGCGACAGCCGCGACGGTCTGTTGCGTAAGGACGTCGAGCGGGTTGCGCGGGGTTTTCAGCTCCTCGATAAGGCCTTCGCGCATGCGCCGCACCGTCACCGCGGATTGCAGCAGGTCCGCCCTATGCTTCGGGTAAAACGAGCCTGCCGATACCGCCCCTACCGCATGCCCCGCACGGCCCACACGTTGCAGGCCAGAGGCCACCGATGGCGGTGACTCCACCTGCACCACGAGCTCCACCGCGCCCATGTCGATGCCGAGCTCCAGCGAGCTCGTCGCCACAACCGCCTTGAGCGTGCCCTCCTTGAGCATCGTCTCCGTCATGGCGCGCTCGTCCTTGGACACGGAGCCGTGGTGAGCGCGCGCAATAACCGCCGGGGCCTTGCCCACGACGTCTGACTGCGCCATGAGTTGAGACGGCGGACGACGCGACGCCGACGACAGCGAGTCCGGATCGTGCTCCGCCGCGTAGAGCTCGTTGAGCCGGCTCGTTACGCGCTCTGCCGTGCGGCGCGAGTTCACGAAGACGAGCGTCGAGCGGTGCGCCATGATCTCTTTGTACAGCTTGTCCTCGATAAACGGCCAGATGGACTTCGCCGTGGGCAGCGCGGACTCGGTGGGCCCGGCGTCGATGCCCTGGCGCCCCAGCCCGGAATCCGACCGCGGCTGAGGCAGCGGACCACCGGTTATCCCCAGCGGGTCGTCGACGGTCATCTCGCCGATCGTCGAGCCGGCCTCCGGCACCGGTAGGTCCGACATGTCTTCGACCGGCACGTGAATAGTGAGGTCCCAGCGCTTCTCCGCCGGCGGCGCGATGATCTCCACCGGGCGCCCGCCGCCCAGGAAGTTCGCAACAGCCTCGAGCGGGCGCACCGTGGCCGACAGCCCGATGCGTTGGAATTCACCGGCGACCTGCGCCAGGCGTTCCAGGGTCAGCGCGAGGTGCACGCCGCGCTTCGTGCCAGCAAGCGCGTGAATCTCATCGATGATGACGGTATCCACGCTCTTTAAGATGCCCGCCGCTTTGGACGTGAGCATGAGGTAGGCCGACTCCGGCGTCGTGATGAGCACGTCCGGCGGGCGGCGCACCTGCCGGTTGCGCTCAGCCTGCGGGGTGTCGCCCGAGCGCACGCCCACCGTGATATCCGGAACCTCCTCGCCCAGGCGCTCCGCTTTGCGCGCGATGCCTGTCAAGGGCGCGCGCAGGTTATTCTCCACGTCCACGCCGAGTGCCTTGAGCGGCGAGATATAGAGGACTTTCACTCCTCCATGACTTCCGGCGGCGGCGCCAGCCGACGCCGCGCCGGGAAGCGGCAGTGCCGTCTGGCCCTCGCGCTCGACCAAGTTATTAAGCGCCCAGAGGAACGCTGCGAGGGTCTTGCCGGAACCGGTAGGGGCGACGACGAGCGCGTGGGCATCGGCAGCAATGGCGCGCCAAGCCTGCTCCTGGACGTCGGTGGGGCGGGCAAAGACATCCTCGAACCAGCCCCGGACGGCGGGCCGGAATTGAGCGAGGACGGCGTCAGTCATTCCTTCACTGTAGCGCGGCGACCGACATGGCAAGGTAGGCTAATTCCCATGACCCGCGAACTTACAGATTCTCGTCTTACCAACCACATCGCTGAAGGCGTCGGCGAAATCCTTAAAGGCGTGCGCACCAGCGGTTTGCTGCGTGGCCTTGAGCTGGGTGACGCTGGTGACGTCCTCGCGCAGGAATGGATTTCCCGCGTCCTCGAGCAGCACCGCCCCGAAGATGGTTTCCTCTCCGAGGAGGCCACGGATGACATGTCCCGTCTGAAGAAGGACCGCGTGTGGATCGTCGACCCCATCGACGGCACGAAGGAATTCTCCACCGGCCGCCAAGACTGGGCCATCCACATCGCCCTCGTCATCAACGGCGTTCCGGAGCACGCCGCCGTGGGCATGCCGGACCTGGGCGTGACGTTCAAGTCCTCGGACGTGCGCGCCGTGACCGGCCCCATGTCGAAGAGGTTCGTGGTCTCCCGCAACCGCCCGCCGCAGGTCGCCGGCTTTATCGCGGAGAAGATGGGCTACGAGACCGTGGGCGTCGGCTCCGCAGGCGCGAAGGCCATGCACGTCCTCCTCGGCGACTTTGACGGCTATATCCATGCCGGTGGCCAGTACGAGTGGGACCAGGCGGCACCTGTGGGCGTGGCCCGCGCCGCAGGCCTGCACTGCTCGCGCCTCGATGGCTCCCCCATCACCTTCAACAACGAAGACACTTTCATCCCGGACCTGGTCATCTGCCGCCCGGAAATCAAGGACGAGGTCCTCGCCGCGGCCGCCGAGTTCGCGGAGGCCAACGGCGGGTACAACTAAACTATCTACATTGCCGTTTTGGACGCCGAAAATTAAACTAGATCTTCCAGTTAATTAACCACCAAGAAGACTACGAACCATAAAGTTACTTCTACTCGTTGTCTTCACAAGGAAGGAAGAAGGTGCATGACCCGTGACCATGCTGAATGGCCAGAGCCTGCGCCGCGTCATCACGAGCGGGAAGACCTCGATGACATATCTCCCAGCTCGCCGCAGTCACCCCGAGATGACCCTAGGGACAATGCTGCCAACGCCGACCGAAATCCAGACGAAGGCGTGGAAGATGGTGGGCCAAAACATCCAACAATCGATGACGCGTTACTCGCGGAACTCGTAGACGATGATGATTCGCCCGAGGACAAGGCGAAAAAGGTTGCAATTGTCGAGCAGGTAATCTCGCAATACCACAGTGGCCCCTTGCCTTCAGCTGAAGAATTTGGCCGTTACAAGGATATTGAGCCGACGGCACCGCAGATTATCCTCGACATGGCGGCTCAAGCCACTACAGCTGCTGCGAACCGCGAGAACGCTATTGCCGACGTCATGCGGGCCAATGCACGTATCGATGAAAAGGCCGTGCCGCGCGGACAGTACATCTCAGCCGTGCTTATTCTCGGTCTTCTCACTATTGCCCTTGTCGCGCTCGTCCTTGACCGCGAGTGGATTGTCTTACTTTTTGGTGTAGGAGGGCTGGGAATGATGTTTATGAACACTCTCCCGACTTTGCTTAATCGTGACCACTCGCCAAGAGCATTGCCTGTCGAAAAAGAAGCGCTCGAGCGAGGGTCGGCACCGGAAGAGAAGCACGAATAGTACGCTGCCCCATGCTGGTGCGGTCTAGGACTCTCACAATGTTGTATTTGGACGTTACACTGAGCACCATGATCGACACCCCGTATGAAGACCTCCTGCGCCGCATCCTCGAGGAAGGCACGCCCAAAGGCGACCGCACCGGCACGGGCACGCGCTCCATTTTCGGCGCGCAGCTGCGCTACAACCTGGCGGAGTCCTTCCCACTGCTGACCACAAAGAAGGTCTATTTCCACGGGGTCATCGGCGAACTGCTGTGGTTCTTGAAGGGCGACTCGAACGTCAGGTGGCTCCAGGACAATAACGTCCGCATCTGGAACGAATGGGCCGATGAGAACGGCGAGCTCGGCCCCGTCTACGGCGTGCAGTGGCGTTCCTGGCCCACCCCGGACGGAAGCCACATCGACCAGATTCAAGGCGCGTTGGACACGCTCAAGAACAACCCGGACTCCCGCCGCAATATCGTCTCTGCTTGGAACGTCGCGGAGCTCAACCAGATGGCGCTCATGCCCTGCCACCTGCTCTTCCAACTCTACGTCGCCGACGGCAAGCTCAGCCTGCAGGTCTACCAGCGCTCCGCGGACATGTTCCTGGGCGTGCCGTTTAACCTCGCGTCCTACGCGGCCCTGGCGCACATGTTTGCCCAGCAGGCCGGCCTTGAGGTGGGCGACCTCATCTGGACCGGCGGCGACTGCCACATCTACAACGACCACGTCGAGCAGGTCAAGGAACAGCTCACTCGCGAACCGCGCCCGTACCCGCAGCTCAAGCTCAACAAGGCCGCCAGCCTCTTCGACTACGACTTCACCGACTTCGAGCTCGAGGGCTACGACCCGCACCCTGCGATCAAGGCTCCGGTGTCCGTCTAATGTGGGGCGCGATTTGGGCACAGTCGCTCGACGGCTGCATTGGCAACGGCGTCACCATGCCCTGGCACGTGCCAGAAGACCTCGCCCACTTCAAGGAGGTCACCCTCGGCGCCCCCGTCGTCATGGGCCGCAAGACGTGGCAGTCGCTCAACCCCACGTTCCGCCCACTGCCCGGCCGCGATAATTACATCCTTTCGCGCCAGCTGCCCGGCGAATGGTCCGCCGGCGCGGAGGTCCTCCGCGACCTACAGAAAGCTCCGCATGAGGCCTGGATCATCGGCGGCGGCCAGGTCTACGCCGCAACGCTGGGCCAGGTCGAGCGCGTGGAAATCACCCTCATGGACGCCAATGTCGCCGAGGCCTATGGCGAGGACGCCGTCTTCGCCCCCGAAATCCCCGCGCACTTCTCGCTCACGGCCGAAACCGGTTGGCTTACGTCCGAGAAGGGCCACCTGGAGCTGCCGGGAATACCGCCCAGCGAACTACCGTTGAAGTACAAGTTCCTCACCTACGAAAGGAAAATCTCCGCATGACCGTCCAGACCCCTGAGACCAACGCACCCGTTACTATTTTCTACGCCGATTGGTGCCCGTTCTGCGCCAAGCTGCGCAAGAACCTGGACCGCTCGGAGACCCCGTACGACCTCGTCGACGCGGAGGCCGAGGGCACCGAGGACATCAACGAGTGGATTAAGTCCGTCAACGACGGCAACCGCATTGTCCCCACCGTCCTCTACTCTGATGGCACGCACGTCACCAACCCGCCGGCCTCCGAGGTTCGCGCGAAGTACGCCGAGCTCACCGCGTAAATGGCGACCTGGGATACCGTAGCCCGTTCCACGGGCATCCAGGGCGAAGAATGGGTGAAGCTCCTCGACCCGGCCCACAACCACGCCCAGCTTGCCGATGCCGCCCTCTCCCACCTCCGCGCCACCCTCGCCGCCCAGCCGGACGGCGTCCTCAAGGGCAAGAACCTGGAATGGTGGGCCCAGGGCGTTGCCGTCTCTTTTGAGCAGCACATCGGCCGCCGCGTCCCCGGCGAGCGCTGCGACGGCTCCTTCGGCGCGAATGCCTCAAAGACCGTCCCGGCGCGCAGGCCGATATCGCCGCCGCCTGGGCCGAGTTCGCACCACAGCTCCCTCTAATTCTTGACGGCGAGCCACGCATCAGCGAGACGGCCAAGTGGAACTACTGGCGCGTGACGGCCACGAGCCCCACCGCGCCGGACGGTTCCTCGGCCAGCGTGTCCATGAACATCCAGTCCCGCACGCCCGGCAAGACCACCGTCGCCGCTGAGGTCAAGGGCCTTACCTCCCCCCGCGGATTCCGCCCATTACAAGGCGCTCTTCAAGCGGGCTCTCGCCGACTTCGCGGCCTTCGTCGCGGCGCGCTAAGACGCATCGCGACACCACGCCCGATTACTCGTCGTCTTCGCCGAAAAGCTCGACCATATCTGCCGGCGACAGCGTGCCCGCCATGCCGGAAATCTCGGACGCGTAGACGGTGTTGAGGTACTCCTCCAGTGCCGTCTTCAGGCGCTGCGCGTCCACCTTATTGAGCAGCAGGATGCGCTCGGTGGAACCACCCGGCACCGTCTTTTCCACGGCCAGCGTCTTCACGCCTTCCTTCGTCACCAGCTCGGTGACAATTTCGCGGCGCTGGACATCGTGAAACCTCACATTGGGATCGTTAACCATACTCAACAAGTTATCCGATTTAGGGACAGCGCGGGCGGTGCTGGTAGTCTAGACTCTCGTGATTACCCCCTCCAGTGAGGAGGAAAATATCACCCCGCCCCAGTAGCTCAGGGGATAGAGCACGGCTCTCCTAAAGCCGGTGTCGGAGGTTCGAATCCTCTCTGGGGCACACAATTTTCCCACGAATGTGCAAATCTGCTACATGCATTTCTGATGGCTTAGGCACCTTCAGTCGGCAACGGCTTGCACCACGTGAGGTTGAGCAGCTGAATCCGCCCGCGCGGGTCGCCGTCCCACTCCACCTCGAGGTCGTGACGCTTAAGAATGTCCACGAGGAACCGACCCAGTGCGGCGTCCATCCGTGCCCACTCGTCCTTCCGCTCGGGGTGGCCTTTGCGCAGCTTCTCGGCGTCGACCTCACCAGCAATCGGCGGGCCCGGCACCCACGCACCGAAAACGAGATAGAGCTCCGTCGGCTCGTACGCCAGTCCCTCGGCATCCTGCATGTGAAAGCCACACGATGCCCATTCACGATAGGGATACTCCCCCTCCGGCACATCGACCTGGGTGCGTTCCTCCCCAAGCAGCTCGTTACAGTCACTGACATCGAATCCAAGGCTCATTCCCGTCACGAGCCCTTGGTCTTCCATCTCATCGAATGCAGCCTTCACCCGGTCGTAATCGGTGGGGTGCTCCCACTCCGACTCCTGGGCCTTGCGTTCTTCCCACACCTGCTCGGCGGCCGCGTGCGGATCATCATTGGGATACACGTCTTCGAGTTCGTTGTCATCCACGGCTTCGTGGACCTCGTCCAAGGTCATGAATCCCGGAAGGATCCAATGGTTGAGTTGCTGGCGCAGCGAATCTGAAATCTCCATGCCTCCACAGCATAAAGAAAAACTCTCCGCCACGGCGCGCCGCCCCTCGCGTGCCTTCGGAGCTCTCACCCTCGCAGCTGCGGCGACGCTGGGCATCGGCAGCGGCAAGGCTGGCGCCATCGCCCTCGGTCAGGTCCGCATCTCCGACACCCCGGACGGCACGCCGCACAAGCGCACCGGCACAGCTATCGCGCCCGAGCGGGTACTCACCGCCGCGCACTGCGTCGAGGGTCCCTCCATCAACGTCGGCCGCCAACAAAACAAATGAAGCAAGGCTGCCGGGAATTCAACCCAGCGGTTATCCCTGCACGGCAGCCGCGCCTTCATCACCGGACGCAAGCGAATACCACGTCCATGCAACGTATCCGATATAAGCGAGCGGCAGGACGAGCGGAAAGAAATAGCCAACAGCCACGCAGGCGGCAAGCACACCGATAGCCACTCGTCCGCCTGCTAGCTCCGATTTTGCAGCAATGAACCGTGCTGTTGCTACGGCAGCGATGAAGAAAAGGGCAACGCCGAGCACCCAATGGATTCCACTTCCGATGCCCATGATCAGCGTCACAACACCTGCACAAACCCACAGGATCTTGTGAAGACTCAAGCTAGATCTCTCCTAATTCTTAGGGGCAGTCGCTACAGGAACGATGTGGTCGGTATGGGTCTGACCCCACTCGCAAGTTAACACACACTTCATGATGTTTCTTGGGACCTTTACAACCCTCGGACACCTTCACCTGAATGTCGCCCGGCAGCGATGGTACAAGCGACCTGTGCATCCTAATTGTGAGCACATCGAGGCGGAAAGCCCCCTTGCCGCATTCCCGAGGGGCGAATACGATGTATTCAGAGCGCTGAAGAGAAGGGAGAATCGAATGACAACCATGACCGTACGCATGAGCGACGAAGACGCCGAGCTCGTCCGCAAGTATGTCAGATTCGAAGGCACAACGATCTCGGAATTCGCCCGAAGCGCAATGCTAGAAAAAATTGAAGACCATGCCGACCTTCAGGAACTTCGAGCCGCCATCGAAGCCGATGACGGACAGCGTTTTAGCATCAATGATGTCCTCGAAGAGCTTGATTAATGTCAGCCAACGGCCCTAGCTACAGAGTTAAGCTCACCGCCTCGGCTCGGAAACAGCTCAAGAAGATGGACCGGTTCGATGCGCGGCTTCTGCTTAATTGGATGAAAACCCATCTCGAAGGCTGTGCCGATCCGCGTGCTTTCGGCAAAGGCCTCACAGGCGATCGATCTGGCGAATGGCGCTACCGTGTCGGCGCTTATCGAATCCTCGCGCTCATTCACGAATCAACCATCACGATCGAGGTTTTTGCTGGTGGAAGGCGCGACACGATCTATCGCTAACCGGAACAAAAGAAGCGAGCCCCAGACCTTCTCAGTCTGGGGCTCGCCTTCGGTGGAGCTGCCGGGAATTGAACCCGGGTCCTTCGTCACCTCGCCAGGGCTTCTCCGTGCGCAGTTCGCACAGGATCTCTACTCGGCCCTCCGGCTCGGGCAAACTCGTTCCGGATGATGGGCCCAGTCGCTCTGAAAGTCCCCCGTCGGCCGAACGACAAGCCGGCGGAGCAAGTTCCTTAGTCGATGCCAGGATCCGGGTCAGGAACTAAACCCGGGCTGACAGACTCGCGTCGCTGAAATTAGGCAGCGAGGGCGAAGTCACGCTGAGAGTTCTTCTCTGCGTTTATTGGTTGCTACGACGCTTAACGGTGGTCTCTAGCCTGCACCGGCACGCTTCCCCTGGCTCAATGTACGAAGTCGAAACCATATCAACCCCATGCATTGCAGTAGAGCGGGATTGTGCGCTCTCTACAGTTCGTATAACGCTACCCCACGTCGGCCTATTCCAGCAACCAGCTTTCCGATGCCGCCTCTACCGCGCCGTCGATGTCGGCTAATGTTCGCGGGACGTCCTTGGCCACCAACCGTGCATCCCACCAGTAAATAACATCGGAGGAGTCAAACGGGACAACACCAACGAATGAGTCACCCGCCATCTGGTCACCCCAAGCATGAACAGCGGTCTCTACTTCCGCCGAGACGTCCCTGTGGGCTCGCCCGAAGTCCACTTCGTAACCGATATATGTCGTCCCGCCTTGCTGTGCCTCGATGATGAGATAGACGAAGTCCTGGGTGTACCACGCCGCCCACACGTTGACGTCTTCGGGCGACAGTCCCTGATCCGGCGCCACATAGCGGTTAATCAGCTCGTCCATCTTCGCGACGAACGCAGCGAGGTCAAAAGAGCGGTCCATGAATGCCGCCTTTTACTGCAGGTAGTCCGCCAGCACCACCGCGTGGTTGACCTCGCGGTCCTTCGCGGCGAAGAGCAGCGTGACATCGCCGTCCTTGGCGAGTTTTCGCAGCTCGTTCATATCCTCGGAGTCGTTTTCTTCGAGCTCGGCGCGATAGCGTTTCTTAAACTCGCCGAAACAGTCCTCGTCATGGTTCCACCACGTGCGCAGGCCGGGGCTGGGCGCGACCTCCTTGAACCAGTGATCCGGGGCCAGCTTGTCCTTGGAGATACCGCGCGGCCATAGACGGTCGACGAGGACCGTTACGCCGTGAGTCTTCTCTTCGCCTTTAACGACGTCGTGTGCCTTAGCCGTATAAATCATGGGCCCCAGGCTACGCGCGTTTTAGGCGTTGATGCCCTTGATGCGGCGTCCCAGCTCGCGGGTAATCTCGCGATCCTGGTCGCGGCGCTTGATAGCCTCGCGCTTGTCGTAGTCCTGCTTACCCTGTGCCAGGCCAAGTTCCAGCTTCGCGCGGCCGTCCTTCAAGTAGACGCGCAGCGGGATGAGCGTCTTATTGCCGTCGCGGACCTGGCCCATAAGCTTGTCGATCTCCCGGCGGTGCAGCAGCAGCTTGCGGGTGCGCTTCGGCGAGTGGTTCGTCCACGAGCCATAGGAATACTCCGGGATGTGGAGGTTGCGCACGTAGACCTCGCCGTCGTCGATGGTCGCGAACGCGTCGACGAGCGAGATTTTGCCCTCGCGCATGGACTTGATCTCAGTGCCGACAAGCACCATGCCGCATTCGTAGGTGTCCAGGATTTTAAAGTCGTGGCGAGCGCGGCGGTTGGTCGCCAGGGTCGAGTTATTGTCGACCGCTTTCTTCTTCTTTGCTTTCTTCGCCATAATCCGTCTTATTGTACCGGCGCGTGCACGCCAGCCCTAAAACCAACGAACCCCGCGGCGGGCAGCCGCGGGGTGCAAGGGGGCATCGGGAAGCTACTTGCGCACGTAGGCACGCAAGGTAACCCAGGCGGCAAGGGCGGCGAAGACGATGGCCACCGCGCCGATGAGGGGAATGGCGACCCAGATATCCGAGTCCCGGATGGGCGCCAGCAGCTGGGAGGAGTAGAGGTTCTTCAACGACGGGTCGAGGACAAAGTTCTTGCCCAGGTAGACGCCCACGCCAGCGAGGACGGTGCCGAAGAGCACGGCGAGGACGGCCTCGAAGACGAAGGGGGCGTTGGTAAACCAGCGGGTAGCGCCGACCATGCGCATAATCGACATCTCGCGCGAGCGGTTGAACGCGGCGATCTGCACCATGTTCGCGATGAGGAAGATGGCGGCGATGGCCTGGACGAGTGCCAGGATGAAGGTCGCGTTGCGGATGGTGTCGAGGTTGGAGGTCGCGGAGCGGACCTCGTCGCCTTGATCGACGATGGTGTCGACGCCGGGGTCGTTCGTGATGGCGTCGATGGCGGAAGTATCCGTGGGATCGACGAGGCGCACGTGGAGGGCGGCGGGCAGCGCGTCCGGGGAGGTCTCTTCGACGAGCAGCGGGTCGGTCTCTTGGAAGACCTCGACGAAACGCTTGTACGACTCCTCGCGGTTGCGGTAGGTGACGGACTCGACGCCGCCGTCAGCCTCGAGCTTCTTCTTTACGTCGGCGCAGGCGCCATGCTCACAGGTCGTGTCATTCGCGGACGTGGGCTCGTCAAGCTGGACCATAACTTCGACCTTCTCGAGGTAGATGTCCTTGGTGTCTTCGGTCATCTGCGTGACGAGCACGCCAGCGACAAGCAGACCGACGGAAATCGCCGTCGTGATGACGAGCGCGATGGTCATGGTGAGGTTGCGTCCGAGCCCCCGGAAGGCCTCGCGCAGAACATATCCGAGTCGCATTAGAAGGCCTCCCCGTAGACGCCGTGCTCGTCGTCGCGGACGAGCTTGCCGTTGTTGAGTTCGAGCACGCGGCGGCGCATCTCGTTGACGGTGCGCGCGTTGTGCGTGGACATGATGACGGTCGTGCCGGTGCGGTTGATCTGCGCGAGCAGCGTCATGATGTCTTGGGCCGTGGCCGGGTCGAGGTTGCCCGTGGGCTCGTCGGCAAGGACGAGCGCTGGCTTGTTGACGAAGGCGCGGGCGATGGCCACGCGCTGCTGCTCGCCGCCGGAGAGCTCGTTGGGAAGGCGGTGCGCCTTGGAGTCGAGATCCACGAGGTCGAGCACCTCGGGCACCGCCTCCTTGATCTCCTTCTTCGACTTGCCGATAACCTCGAGCGCGAACGCCACGTTGTCGTAGACGTTAAGCTTGGGCAGCAGGCGGAAATCCTGGAAGACGTAGCCGATGGACTGGCGCAGACGGTTAATCTGGCCGCCCTTCAAAGCATTGACGTGGAAGTCGCCGAAATAGATGTCGCCGTGGGTCAGGTTCGTCTCGCGGACGAGCAGTTCCAGGAAGGTAGACTTGCCGGAGCCGGACGGGCCGATGAGGAAGACGAACTCGCCGTCCTCGATCGTGAAGGAGACGTCGCCCAGGGCGGGCCTGGCGGACGCCTTATAGACCTTGGTTACATTCTCGAAGGTGATCACAGGGGAAACTCTAGCAACATAAGTTTCATTCCTACAGCTTCCGCGTGGATAGGCAGGCTTTTCACAGACTGCGCTTGTGGCCGAGTTCGCACAGGTCGCGGGCCTGTGTACCATTACACACTGATCCGAACGTACGATCCCGACCCCAATTGTCAACAAGAAAGGCCGAGAACATGTCCGAATCACAAACGCAGGCGCCGCCTGAGCATCAGTCGCCTGGCGGATTCCTCGGCACGATCGAAAAGATCGGCAACAAGCTGCCTAATCCGTTCTGGCTCTTCGTCATCCTCGCTGGCGTCGTGGCGGTGAGCTCGTGGCTCGGCTCGCTCGCGGGCCTGCAGGCCACGGACCCGCAGTCGGGCGAGCCGATCAAGGTGACGAATCTCCTCAACGCTGAGGGCCTCTCGAAGATGGTAACGGAGGCCGTCACCAACTTCACGTCCTTCCCGCCGCTGGGTGTTATCCTCGCGGTCATGCTCGGCGTGGCCGTCGCGGAGCAATCGGGCCTGCTGTCCGCGCTCGTGCGCGCCATGGTCGCACGCGTGAGCCCCAAGATGTTAACTTTCGTCGTTGCGCTCACCGGTGTGACAGGCTCCGTTGCTTCCGATGCCATCTATGTCATCCTTATCCCGTTAGGTGCCACCGCCTTCCACGCGGTCGGTCGCTCCCCCATCGTGGGTGCGATGGTGGCGTTCGCGGCATCGTCAGCAGGCTTTAACGCGTCGCTCATTTTGAACATCACGGACCTGCTGCTCGCGGGTATTTCGACGTCCGCCGCGCAGATTGTGGACGCGGAGTACGAGGTCAACGCGCTGGCGAATATCTTCTTCGTGGTGCCGTCCGCGATTGTCCTGTCGCTCATCATCACGGCGGTGACGGAGTTCTTCATCGTGCGCAAAGCGCGCGAGCTCGTCGACCACGACAATTTGGAGACCCAAGAACTGGATTTCTCGTCGTCGGTGCCCAACGCGTCCGACGATGACGAGTACGACTTCTCGGACGACGAGGAGAAGCTCGCCCTCCACCCGCTCGAAGCCAAGGGCCTCAAGGCCGCGGGTGCCGCGCTGGTGGCCTTCCTCATCGCGTTCTTCGCGCTCATCTTCATCCCGGGCTCGCCGTTCGCTGGGCCGGATGGCGTGTTCATGGAGTCGCCGCTCATCAAGGCTATCGCGGTGCCCATCGCGCTGGCCTTCTTCCTGGCCGGCGCGGTCTACGGCATCGTAGTCGGCACGGTGAAGGAAGCCTCGGACTTCCCGGATTTCATGGCTAAGGGCATCGAAACCCTGCTGCCTATGATCGTGCTCTTCTTCATGGTCGCACAGTTCCTCGCGTGGTTTAGCTGGTCCAACCTGGGTGTGTACACCGCAATTAAGGGCTCCGAGTTGCTCCAGGCCTGGGACCTGCCGCCGGTGCTCATGTTCGCCGGCCTCGTGCTCATGGTCGCGCTGCTCAACCTCTTCATCACGTCCGGTTCCGCACAGTGGGCGCTCATGGCACCGGTCGTCGTGCCGATGCTCATGTACGTCTCCGTCGCCCCCGAGGTCGCGCAGATGCTCTTCCGTATCGGCGACTCCCCGACGAATATCATTACGCCGATGTCGCCGTACTTCGCGCTCGCGCTCACGTTCCTTCAGCGCTACTACAAACGCTCCGGCGTGGGCACGCTCATGTCGCTGTCCCTGCCCTACTCGATTTCCATGCTCGTGGGCTGGTTCATCTTCTTCGTCATCTGGTACCTCATCGGCATACCTCTGGGCCCCGGCACCCCGATGACCTACCCGGCAAGCTAAAACGGCATGCTGAATCGCCCGCCCCTCGGGGCGGGTTTTCGTGGTTTTCCTAGTTATTCGTGCAAGGCAGGTCCGGCCCGAACTTCCGGCGCTTCCAGAACCGACCCTCGGCGTCTTTGTAATAGA